>CAZFVM010000177.1:0-1503 GCA_964522305.1 uncultured Oscillospiraceae bacterium | reverse complement strand
GAGTTGATTTTTTAAATCAATATCACCACCACAGTTTAATGATTATAACAAATAATAAATATAATTTCTGAAAGGAACCTTTAATGGACAAGAGATTCAAAATCGGAGTTATTACCGATTCCTTCCTATTGCCTTTTGAGGAGGCACTTGACAAAGCCGCAGAAGTCGGAGCCCAGGGCATCCAGCTTTATGTTGTCAGCGGCGAGATGATTTATTCTTCCTTTGACGACGCAAAGGTAGAAAGAGTAAACAAGTTATTGGCAGACCGCGGTCTTGTTATATCGGCTGTTTGCGGGGACTTTGGCGGGCACGGCTTTGAGACGGAGGAAGAGAACGATTGGAAAGTGCCGGCGAGCAAGGCTGTTGCGGAATTAGCGGTTAAGCTTAATACCAATGTGGTTACCACCCATATAGGCGTGGTCCCGGAGGACAAAGACAGCGAGACTTACAAGAGGATGAAGGCAGCCTGTCGTGAGATAGGGGATCATGCGGCATCTATAGGGGTTACCTATGCGATAGAGACCGGTCCGGAGAAGGCTACTACCTTGGCAGATTTTATCCGTGATGTCGGCAGCAAGGGCATCGGGGTCAACATGGACCCGGCAAACTTAGTTATGGTTACCGATGACGATCCGGTACAAGCAGTTTATACCCTTAGAGACTTTATAGTACACACCCATGCAAAAGATGGAGTTATGTACAAGAAGACAGATCCCAAGATTATATATAATTTCTTTGCCGAGGGCGGCATCGAGGATATGCGGATGTCCGACTACTTCCTTGAGGTTCCTTTAGGGGAAGGGAAAGTAGACTTCGATGCATATCTGGACGCACTGACAGATATTGGGTTTGACGGGTTTTTGACAATTGAGCGAGAGACCGGCGAGAACCCCTATGACGATATCAAAAAAGCGGTGGATTTCTTAAAGGCAAAGATTTAGTACAGGTGACTATATGAAGAAGATTGGTTTTATAGATTATTATTTGGATGAATGGCATGCAAACAATTATCCTAAGTTTATCGAGCAGGTTGTGGGTGATGAGTTTAAGGTTGCCTATGCCTATGGCGAGATAGATAATCCCAACGGAATAACCAACGACGAGTGGTGTGAGAAGTTTGGGGTGCAACGCCTTTATACAATAGAAGAAGTAGTAGAAAAAAGCGATGTTTTAATCGTTTTATCCCCGGACCATCCCGAGAGGCATTGGGATTTGTGTCAGGCACCTTTGAGAAGCGGTAAGCGGGTATATGTGGACAAGACCTTCGCTTTGTCCAGGAAGATTGCCCAAGACTTGGTCGATATAGCTCAGGAACATAACACCCCCTTCTTTAGTAGTTCGGCTTTGAGGTTTTCCGGTGAGCTAAAGGATGTATCTACAGAGAACACGGTATTTATCAATTCCAGAGGCCCCGGTAACTTTGACACCTATTCCATACATCAAATCGAGCCCATAGTTATGTTAATGGGGAGCGATGCCACAAGGGTAATGTCTATAGGCAGC
>CAZFVM010000176.1:0-1510 GCA_964522305.1 uncultured Oscillospiraceae bacterium | reverse complement strand
AATGGGGAGTATACCCTGCATCTTTCAAATATCGGTACCCTTTATCCGCAGCGATTATAAAGTCACCTTCTTTGGGTAAAAACCCGAAAGTCTCTATTCCTCTGCCCCCGACTACATAACAGACCGAAGTTGCGCTTATATTGTTGTTGTCGAATATGTTGTTGTAAGTTTTCATCTTTAAACTTCCGATAGAATTGTGTTTTTATCATTATACCATAAATTACTGTTTTAATTAAAAAAAAGAAAGGTTTTGTTATACCTTTCTTTTTATGTGTGCAAAACAAGCTGCTTGATATAAGAGAAATCAATATTCGTAGACCAAGTTTGGTTGAACCTTGAGATATTCCGGCAAGTATTCCTGAACCTCCAAAGGAGTTAGAGCAGGCTCTGCCAATCGTTCTTCGCTCTTTTCTTCGTAGGATTGGGGCATTGTAAAATAGTTTAGCCTCCATAATGGCATAACCGGAAGAGAGGCTAAAATCTCCAATAGTCCTTCTTTTGTCAGCCCCGGATAAATCGTAGTGCGAATCTCAAAAGGAACCTGACTTTCTGTCAAAATCTCTGCAGATTCCGCTACTTGCATAAAACCGTCGGCTTCGCAAACAGAAGGATACTCGTACAATGTTGCCTTTAGATCCATCGCTATATAATCTACCAAATTGGAATCACATAACTCTTTGACCTTGTCCGGTCGCTGTCCGTTTGTATCAACCTTAACTTTATAGCCGAGCTTTTTTAGCTCGGCTATAAAAGGTAATAGGTCTTTTTGTAATGTGGGTTCTCCGCCGCTGATAACCACGCCGTCTAGTAATCCTCTGCGTTTTTTCAGAAATTCCCAAACGCTGTCGTCATCTAAGCTTTTGCCGAAATGATAAATCAAATCACGGTTGTGGCAATAAAAACAGTTAAGGTTGCACCCCCGGGTGAATAAAACACAACTCAATACCCCGGGAAAATCAAGCGTACTTGTTTTTTGAATGCCTCCGATAATCATTTTACCGTTTCAGACTCCTTAATAACATATTTTACTCGCTCGCCGTATTCTTCTTTCTTACCCTTGTTGTAGTTTTGTACCGGTCTTAGATAACCGACAACTCTACTCCAAACCTCCGCCGGTAAACCGCAGTTGGGACACTCAAAGTGCTCGCCGTTGATATAACCATGGGTATCGCAAACACTAAAGGTCGGGGTAAGGGAAATGTAGGGCAACTTGTAGTTTGTAAAAGCTTTCTTGATAAGCTGCTTTGCAATCTCAATATCCTTGATACGCTCGCCGAGGTAAAGGTGTAAAACCGTTCCGCCGGTGTACTTGCATTGTAGCTCGTCCTGAAGATCTAAAGTCTCGAAGATGTCGTCTGTATAACCGACCGGCAATTGGCTGGAGTTGGTATAGTAAGGTTCTTCTTCGCCCGCGGTGATGATATCGCGGTATTTCTCTTTGTCCAGTCTTGCAAGGCTATAGCTGGTGCCCTCGGCAGGAGTGGCTTCGAGATTGTATACATGTCCGGTC
>CAZFVM010000175.1:0-1676 GCA_964522305.1 uncultured Oscillospiraceae bacterium | reverse complement strand
ACCCGTCTTGTATCTTTATATATGCGCGGGTGGCAGAGAATATATCGGTGGGGGTCTCCCCTATTGCCAAAGGCTCGAAGTGATAGTCGGACAAATCCGTGTCTATGATTATAGGTGTCGTAAAATCTGGGTCCAAAAGCTCTTTGACTCTGTTAAAAACCTCGGCTTTGTCCCTGCTGCCTCCGATAAAGGCTACTCCTTTTATCCCCCCGAGGGCGGTATCCAGCTGGGAGTAGCAGCCTATTACCGCAACCTTACTCCCGGACTTCAACCCCCGTCTTATTATCTGAGCGCTCTTGCGTTGGCTCTCTGCTGTGACCGCACAGGTGTTTATTATCAAAAGGTCATAGTCGGAGGTGTAGTCCACCCTCTCGTATCCCTTTGCCTCAAATAACTCTGCCAATGCCATGGTCTCATATTGATTGACTCGACAGCCCAGAGTATAAAATGCTATTTTCTTTATGTTATATCCCTCTCTTTGTTACTGTTTATCGCTTGGACTGCCCTTGTGTACTCACTGCGGGTAATAAGCAAATTTATCGCCTCGATCAAGCCCCTTGTGTTGAGGTTTTTTGGTAGGTTCAGCGACTCTGACAACAGCTTTCTTAATTGCCCCGAATCTTCTTTGCCGGTAAACCCATCGGCATAAAACTCTGCCGGGGTAAGATCGCAACCGTCTATAGGTTTTGCCGTGACGTCTTCTTTATAATCTTTGAGGAGATTGTAAAGCACTTCATAATCCATGGCTTCAAGCCCGAGCATTCCCTCTTTTGAGGGCTTCTTTTTTCGTCTTTCTTTGCCGGGGATTTGAGGTATATAAAGGTTGATTACCCTGCATTTTTCTAAAAAACCCTTTAACTTGGTGCGAATAAACAACCCGGCGTTGTCCGAATCGGTAAGAATAATTATTCCGTTCTCCCTGCCCAGGCGTCGGAGCAAGTCTAACTTCTGTCTGTCGTTAAAGACAGAGAAACCGTTGAGGGTAATAATGGGACTGGATACTATAGAAGCCAGCCGTATCTTGTCGTACTTGCCCTCGACTATCACCGGATACTTGAGCGTTAGCTTAACCTTTTCCATTATTGAAGTTTCCTATCCTGATAATTAGCAGCTCTAACACCAAATAAGGCTTTAGGCTGTAACTCTTTATCTTGCGATCGGCTTGGTCTATGTGGTCGCAGCAATATGCAAAGAATCCCTCCGGGTTGTTCTGGATTGATGTGATCATCCTGCGGACCATCCACTCCGGCTTTGTTATTGCCTTAGCGATGGCGTGGGAGGGTTGGCCGTTGGAAAACAGCTCTCGAACCAAAACATGATCGGTAAAAATCCTGGACAAGTACCCCAAGATTAAGTCCGGCTCTGTTTTTTGGGCAATTAACCCATAGAATACCTTAATCGCGCTGTTTGTGTTCCCTCTTAAAAGAGCATCCGTCAGCTCGTAAATCATGAAGCTTTCGTTGGGGCTGCAAAAGGTCTTTATATCAGACTCGGTTATCTGTTGACCCGGCTTCGCGAAGGATAGCTTTGCCACTTCCCCGCTGAGGGTGTACATATCGGTACCGCAATAATTGATGAGATATCTGGCGATGGATAAGTCCCCTTTTATATTGTTGGCGGTGAAGTGCTTGACCACCCATTTTTCCAGCAGAGCGCCGCTTTGGGGCTCAAACTCC
>CAZFVM010000174.1:0-1690 GCA_964522305.1 uncultured Oscillospiraceae bacterium | reverse complement strand
CTTGGGGTGGTAGAGGCCGCTGGTTCAAGTCCAGTCACTCAGACCAGAGAGAAAAGTCACAGGAATGTGGCTTTTCTTTTTTTTGGCATTAGTTGCGTATATAAGACCAAAACCCATGTATATTATATATTCAAACACCGAGCAAGTCAAAGATAATATACTTTGCAAACACACAAAAATTGCTTTTTGTAAAACAACAATTATATTATGTGATTATATCACACTAATTCGATGCAAAATAAAGTATAATATATTCGGGGTGATTTTATGTCGGATAAGATAATTGATTTTACAAGAAGCGTATTTGAGCTTTTTAATTCAAACCCTGAGATAGTGGAGATATTGCACGAATTGGGATTTGAGGATATAACAAAGCCGGGAATGATTACAACCGTGGGTAGATTTATGACGATTCCAAAGGGAGCGGCATTAAAGAAGATTAGTATGGATCATATCCAATCGGTGTTTGAAGAAAAAGGTTATAAAGTATTGCATAAAGGAGACTAATTATGTGGAAAAGGAAAGAAACCAAACGCAAAGAAGCCATAAAAGAGATATTACTAAAGCTTCATCAAGGGCATAGCCCGGAGGAAGTAAAAGAGCTTTTCAGAAAGAACTTTGACGGTGTATCGGCATTAGAGATTTCCAAGGCAGAAATGGCGCTTATTGAAGATGGAGTGCCGGTAGAAGAGATACAAAAACTATGTGATGTACATGCGGCAGTTTTTGAGGGCTCCATTGAGGAGATACATGGGCTCCCCGCCGATAAGGAGCACCCGGGGCACCCGGCAAACATAATAATAGCAGAAAATAAATATTTCAGCGAACTGATCAATGCAAGGATTTATCCTGCTTTGTCACTAGACTCGTTGCCAAAGGACGAACTATCGGGATTACTTGAAGAACTCAGAAAGATTGATACTCATTATTCCCGCAAAGAAAATGTAATCTTTCCATATTTAGAAAAACATGGAATAACAGCACCTCCAAAAGTCATGTGGGGGGTTGACGATGAGATAAGAGCCGAGCTGAAGGAATCCATTCAATCATTGCAAAAAGACAATCCCGAAGCCAAGGAGCAAATCACAACGGTCTTAAACAAGATAGAAGAAATGTTCTTCAAAGAAGAGAGTATTTTGATACCTATGTTGTTTGATACCCTTACAACCGATGAATGGCGCGAGATCGCCCAAGACAGTTACGAGATAGGCTTTGTTATAGATAGTGTTCCGGTGTTTTATAAGCCGGCGAAAGTCACAGAAACTACCTTGAGTAATAATGATGTTGAGGGTGAAATTCGTTTACCCAGTGGAGTGTTTACGGTAACCGAGCTTGTAAATGTACTCAACAACCTACCTTTTGATATCACTTTTGTGGATAAAAATGACAGGGTCCGTTATTTTTCTGAAAGCAGCGAAAGGATTTTCCCCAGAACCAGATCAGTCATTGGCAGGAGTGTTTCAAACTGCCATCCTCCGGCAAGTGTTCATATTGTAGAAAAGCTGGTTGAAGATTTTAAGGCAGGAGTCAAAGACCACGAAGACTTCTGGATCAAAATGGGGGATAGGTATATTCTAATCAGATACTTTGCAGTCCGGGATGAAGCCGGAGAATATATCGGAGTTTTGGAAGTTTCCCAGGATATTAAGCCTTTACAGGAGATAACCGGTGAAAAGCGCTTGATGTCATA
>CAZFVM010000173.1:0-1888 GCA_964522305.1 uncultured Oscillospiraceae bacterium | reverse complement strand
ACGCACCGTAATGCTAAAGTTTTCAGCTATGTGATACAAAGCCTTTAGCTTTGTATTAAACTATCTAAATTCCATTCTGACAACAGATAAATGATATAGTCCGGTGAGTAATTCTTTATATCATTGATATTGTAAGCAAAGGACCACATTGGCTTGTATACCGTGGTGTTGCCCCGGTCAGGGAAAATGTCGTATATGTGAGCACCGAAGGAATCCCGCATAATGTAAAGGTTGGGCAACTTGGATTGCCCGGTATAAAATACCTGCTGGGGGACTGTGTTTTCATTATACATAAGATAGTTCTCGGATTTATACCTTGGAATCTGCGCGATTTGGTTGTTTAACTTAAACTTGGGCTTTCTGTAGTGATTATACTCCTGTAGGATGTCTTGGTCCATCATCATATAAAAGATCATGTCTCCGCCGTTGTAATAGTCTCCCACAAAGTCAAACTCCAGCTCTTTTCTGGGTGCTGCCTCCGGGAACCGCTTACTTATGTGATTAAAAACCTCGACATAGGTAAGGTAAGCGGAGTAATCCGTCCAGTGACTGTCTGTACCCCAATAAATCTTATATTTGTCGTCCTTGTGGCTTGTAAATAGCTCTTGCAGGTCAATAACAGTAGCACCTGCCTCGGATAGAGCACCGTAAATCTGCTGCAATCTGCTCTTCCCTGTTCCTTGGGTGTACTGTTCGGGAACATCCTCGGGATATATTGTAGCTTTTGACGGCACAATCAAATAGATGATCTCAGTACCGGGCAACTCGGATTTTAGATTGGATATGCGATTCTTTATCTTGTTGGTAAAGGTGTTTAGTTGTCCGCCGGTAAGGGCAGTGCTGTGAGTAAAATCAGGCATCATCTTCTGGAAGAAAAAAGTGTAGTTGTTGCTCCCTACTATGGGCCACATGTCAGCAGTTGGCACCTTGGGAATAATATCTTTTGTTATTACTTCGGTTTTGGCACCTTCGGCTGTTATCTTGACTCTGGTTTGAAAGCCTTCTTTCTTTAGTCTGACAGAATAAAATCCGTGGTCCGACTTGGAAACTACTGTCTGGATAGGTGTGGTAGCTGTAATAGATGCTCCCTCTTCACACTTCCCCACCACTACAAAATAATCTAAATCGGTCAATGTAGAGGAAATAATGGACAAAAACTCTACTTCGGGGTTTATAATAGGCTCTTTTGAATCTTCAGAGTCCTTAGAGGGGTTGGACTCGTCAGGTTGGTCCTTCGAAACATCCAAAGGATCAGATTTTGACTCACTAGTGCTATCGATAGAACTATCATTGGACAATGAGCCATTACCTTCGTTGGTATCGGAATCGTCAACATTTGCTGAATCGATGTCGGAAATCTCGGGGTTAACTGTATCCTTATTACATGCTGCCAAAACAGTCACCATCATAAAAATAACTAAAAGCAAAGCAAAGGTCTTTGTTAATCTGTCCATTGAAGTCTCCTTAAAGATAACTGATTTTTTTATTTTAGCATAGAAAAGCAAGCTTTTCAATCTGAAATGCAAAAAGTGCCAAAAGATTAGTTTTTGTCCCTAAAACCCATAGGAAAACAAGGTTTTGCTTGACATAATTTAATTTAGTAATATAATGGGCTTTAGTAGCACAACTGATTTTTTGCAGGGTCAAAATTAAATTTTTTCACTTGTTTTGCCCTAGTGTTTATGAAAGGAGGTAAGCATATATCCTAAGTTTTTTTAGAAAAGAACCGGCAAGAGAACTTCCGGCAAATTCCAACCTTCCCAACGCAGTAGCCTTTGTTGACTATGAACATTGGTATATTTCTCTTAAGAATAATTATGGGTTGGATCCTAATATAAAAGGATGGTTCGAGGAACTCAATTCAAAATATAACTTAATTGAAGTTTCT
>CAZFVM010000172.1:0-1899 GCA_964522305.1 uncultured Oscillospiraceae bacterium | reverse complement strand
AACGCTAGCCTGTCACGCTAGAGGCCGTGGGTTCGAGTCCCATCCGAATCGCCAAGTCGGTTTTTTTATTAAGAAGACCGATTTTGCTGATGTGGCACAGGCGGTAGCGCACATCCTTGGTAAGGATGAGGTCACGGGTTCGAGTCCCGTCATCAGCTCCAAAACGAAAAACCCTCAGACAAACTCGTCTGAGGGTTTTTCGTTTTGTTCTCTTCTCTCCAAGAATAGTATATTCTTGCAGAATGACAGAATTTTCACAATTATGTCATTTCCTTCTCTTTTATCTAGTCCTTTGTCTTTTTTTTATAATTATGCCATTCTACTTATTACCAAATACAAAAGGGTCTTTTGTAAAGTAGCTTATATAAGTCGGTGTTTGCAAATAATCTGCAAAGTCATACACAAAAGTGTTGTAAGGGATATCTTTTAGCAGATATCTTTGACTCTCGCGCCCGGTAAAGGTAATAGAGCCAAACTCCGTATCGCTAACCATAATAGCATCATAATAGCCTTTACACACATCAGCGAACTCCCGAGGCAGGTATTGACCCGATATCCGAATAACAAAGGTCATCCTTTTTGCATATGCAGCAGAGTTTTCTGTGCTAATCGGTGTAGCGGTATCCGGGAACCTGTTGATGTCAACGGCAATCACATCAAAGCTGTCATTGGGATACACTTCCCTGATAGCATCTATAACAGATACACGGGTGTCCTCCATTATTATGCTCTTTACTTGGGGCAAGAACCCGTCTTGAATATATCCCTTGTTCTCCCCCTTTACTCCTGCCAAAGAAAGGGTGAACTGTTCTGTCGGTCGCTTTTTTTGATAAACTGTCGCTCTGTAGTATCCTGTTTTATAATCAAAAAAAGTCTTTGATACAACAAACTCGGCTTGTGGATATCTAAAATTGGTATAAAGCCCGATGGACCTGTCTGCACCGATGTAGTCCCCGTAATTACCAAAGAAATAGCTGTGGGGAAACACCAAACCAATCAGGAGGATGATAGCCGGCAAAACGGTTAAGACTTTCTTTTTCTTAATCAAAACAAAAGCAAAAGAACACACCAAGACCGTAACCGCAAACAAGCCGGCAAACACCAAAGCTGTGTCCCTGCCGTATTCTATTATCGCAAAATAAAAAGAAAACACAAAGAAAACCGAGACCTTCTGCCATACTTTTATACTCGTTAAGGTGGCAAGAAGGGCAGCCGACAACATAACCGGCAGGGTAGAGACCAACCCTCTAATCGGTAGAAAGAAATACCCCCCAGCAAAAGCACAGATACAGGTCAACAACAAATGAATATAAAAGTGGTTTTTCTTATAGTATGCTTGTAATTTACCCATTTTGGTTCCCCTCGGTATCTTCTTTTAGATTATAAGGATTCGTATATCTTATAAGCAGTTTTTTGTCGTCATCCGATTGTGAGCGATTCTTACGGACAAACCCGCAGGTCTGACATCTATGGGTGATTACAAAGTTCCGGTCCCGATGTGGGACAACCTCGATGGGTGCCATAATCCCTTGGCAGTTACTTGCCCTGTCCCCGGGATTAACATCGAGGTGCTTAGAAAACAAACAAGCCGGACAATGATTTCGCGAGGAGTAAGAAAGAGGCTCTACCCGATTCCCGCAATTTTCGCAGACAAACCCTTCGTCTTTTTTTACAAACCTACGACTGTCCAAACAGAACAAACCTCCGCTAATAACAATTGTTTACAATATTTGCTTTACTTTATATATGTACACCAGTATAATATTTAAATATTAAAAAATCAACCGAACATTGGTAGTCGGTTAGCAATATATATAAATACAAGCAGCAAGAATTGAGACATGTAGTTCATATCGGGCAGATGCCCACAGCAAAGACGGTGACTAATATGAACAATAA
>CAZFVM010000171.1:0-2052 GCA_964522305.1 uncultured Oscillospiraceae bacterium | reverse complement strand
CGATTATTTTTGTTTGTCAATCTTTTTTTCCCAATACAACCCGGTCTATATCTCCGTAATCCTTAAATACCGCCACGCTGTATCCTGCATTCTCGAGTAGCTCAGAGACACTTTCTGCCTGGCCTATCCCTACTTCGAAGAGTATAACGCCCTCGTCTTTTAAAATCAAAGGCGCGTTTGTAATAATCTCTCTATAAAACCTCAATCCGTCATAACCGCCGTCCAACGCGGTCTCGGGCTCGTAATGCAGGTTTTGGTCCAAGTTGTGGATATCTTCGTTGGGTATATAGGGCGGGTTAGAAACAATAATGTCAAGCTTGCGGGAAATCTGACCGGACAAAGACAGGTAATCCTCGTCGTCCAAAGCATCAAAACGCCTTATGCTGACATTTTGTGTATCCTTGAGATTGAGCTCGGCATACTCGATTGCCTTTCTGGAGAGTTCCAGCGCATAACCGTAGGAGTTCTTGCAGCTCTCGGCGATGGCTAAAGAAACACATCCACTGCCGGCACAAATATCTGCAAAGGAAAAATGATTGTCTCCGATGATAGAAACAGCAATATCCACCAACACCTCGGTATCGGACCTGGGAATAAAACATCCACTTCCTACTTCTATCCGGTGACCGTAAAAATAACAGTGTTCCAAAATATATTGGATGGGCTCGCCGTAGGCAAGTCTTTTGACCCAGGTTGCCACCCGTTCTGCCTGACGAGGGGTGATCTCTTGGTCTAAAAGGGTCAATAGCTTTGTTCTGTCGGTGTCCAAAGCCTCTGCTAAGAGTATGTCTGATACTATATCTGCTTCTTCGGGGAGGAATCGCTCTATTGTTTGTCTCAAACTTTGTCTGAAATCAAATATCTTCATTTGTATCTGCGTTATTGTAGGCAAAGTTGGCAGCTGCCTGCTCCTGTTCTTCTTGAATATCGGCGGTGTTTGCGGCTTGATCCTTGTTGTAAGCAGGAACCTCAAAGTCAGGGTACTCATCGGGTAACGCGGCTTTTATAGAAACAATCGCCACCTCTAACATGTCGTCGGTAGGTTCTTTGGTAGTTATTCTTTGCATCCAAAGCCCGGGGGCTAACATTATACGGGTAAACATATTCTGATGCTTGCCTGCGTACATGATAAACTCAAAGCCTAACCCGATAATAACCGGCATTAACAAAATCTTTATCAATGTGCGGACAACCGGCAAATCGAAAGTCCAAGCAGGCAATAAACTGCTTATGCCTATGGACAGAACAATCATAACAAACATAAAGGATGTGCCGCATCGTGGGTGGAAACGGGACTTTGTCCTTACGTTTTGTACAGTGAGCTCTTCACCGGACTCATAACAAAATATGCTCTTGTGCTCGGCGCCATGGTACATAAAGACTCGCTTTATATCCGGGATAAGGGAGGTCAACAAAAGGTAAAGGATAAAGATAACTATCTTTATTACCCCTTCGACTATGTTCTTGTACCCGCCTATGTCACCAAATATGGTATCAGCCAGCTTTGCGCCGCTGACCGGGAGAAAGAAAAACAAAAATATTGCCAGAGCAATACCTATCAACCCTGCAAAAAAAGTCAATACACCCATCAAGGATGCGCCGAGGTGCTTCTTTAACCACTTTTCGAACTTTGACGGTTCTTCATCCAAAATTCCCAGCATCTCGGTGGATTGGGTCAGGGTGGAAAAAGAAAGTATCATCATCTCGATAAAACCAACCATTCCACGGATGAAGGGTAGCTTGAAGAACTTTATTCTGTCTTTAATGGATTTTGTCGGCTTTGACTGATGGACAATCTCTTTTGTGTCCGGTTGGCGTACGGCGATGGAAACAGTAGTCTTGCTTCGCATCATCACCCCTTCCATTACAGCCTGACCGCCGACTGCCCCCAAACGAGGGTTTGCTGCTTTGGTATCTTCTTTATTTTTCATATTAGTCACCTTCTTTGCTTCGGGCATCTGCCCGATATGAACTACAGGTCTCAATTCTTGCTGCTTATATTTATATATATTGCTAACCGACTACCAATGTTCGGTTGATTTTTTAATATTT
>CAZFVM010000170.1:0-2056 GCA_964522305.1 uncultured Oscillospiraceae bacterium | reverse complement strand
GTTAATTAATAACATTGTAAATCATGCGAAAACAATAAATTGTCTTTTATTTATATATTATAAACTGCAAAAAACACTTTGCCGTGATTGAGTTACAAAGCCTTGTTATATAAGCTAACTATACAAAGCGTCTAATCCCAATAAATATCTTTTTATTAGTAAGATATCTTTAGAGTCAACCGTTCCATCTATATTAATATCCGCACAACTGACTACAAAATCGCTATAGTTTGCAGAGTTATAAAACACGCGCTGAACCAGCAGGTAGTCAACAACATTTATTATCCCGTTGCCGTCACAATCTCCCGATAAAAAAACTCTTTTTTGATCATACTTGATATTATCTAACATAATAAAAACTTCAGTGCCGGAACCGATATAATCGACATCGCTTAGAGGTCTACCCTTGATATCCACAGCAGACACAATAGTGTTTGGAAACAAATCTAAAAGTTCTGCCAAAGTAAAGTGCTCGCTAATCCCGACTAACAAGTCCCTATCGACAGTAATGCCATATTGGTTGTCTTGGGTTGGCTCTAAAACGGTCTTTGAAACAAACGAAGCATAGTCAAGGCTTATCCACCCCTCGGTTTCACGGTTTGCCAATCTACCCCATGTGTCCTCAATATGGTTTACCTCAATCTTGTCTCCCCGGTACAAGCTTCCGATAACAGGGCTGCTCACCGAAGGTCCCGAGCGAATGTTGAGATTGGAGGAAGGGGCAACGGTGATGTCATAATGACCCGGCAATAATACTCTGGGCGTTACTTCATATCCGGGGTAATCATAGGGCATATTAACATATTCTATTCCCGAAGCGGCGTAGGCGGCAAACTCCTTCCAGGAATACCTCTTTGTCGACACTACACAAGGCTGAGAGAGAACATTGTCGCCACCGGCGTTGCCATGATAAATATAAAGTGCTTCTTCTGTCATGGAAAAGATGGAAACGGAGTGCCCTCGGCTAAGGCGGACATGAGCACCGGTATCTGCCTTTGAAAACAACTCTTTGACAGTTGATTCTGTAACCCCGCCTGCAGGTAAGGATCCGGCACTGTAAAACTTCGTAGGATTTATGTAACTATGGTCCAAAAATCCAAAGCACTTGTAAAAAACAAGTCTTGCAAAAGCAAAACACTGCGCACCAAGCAAGTCGACTTCACAGGTTTCTTGTATACCGGTGGGCCAATACCTCATACAGTTACAATCCCCTAAAGAATCAATGCAGTATCTGGGTATTGGTATGTTATGACAGGTACATGCTTTGCCGTTTTTCGAAAAAAATGATCCGGGAGGATACTCTTGTAAAGGCAAAGTAGTCTCCCCTACCGTTATATAGGGACCTTCGTAGGGTGCAGTGCTAAATGTAGCGGTTTCTTGAATCGGGATATATTCGACAATATCAGAGGTCTTTAAATCAAATATATCAGACAAATACCGCTCTGCCGTCTCTGTGTAAATCTCGCTTCCTTTTTGATCGATGGCTATAAAATCGGGGTTGTCGCTATATAACAAAAACTTATTCTCGCCAAGGGGGCGAAAGCCTTGCAGACCTTCTCGATACAAAAGTGTTGTCGATACTTCCCCGTCAAATTTTATTATGGAACTATCTCTCATAAAATAAAGGGTATCCTGTGCAACATAAAGCTGGGATAAACTATTGTTGTCACTGTATAATATTGTAGAGTCCTTACCCTCCGGGGTAATCCTTATAATATCATCGCCGGAAACAAAATAGACAAACCCATCCGAATAGTTAAGATAAGAGACGGGCGAAGGATAAATCAATTGCCCGGTTGTTTGACCTACAACCCGCCTGTAAAGATAATCATTGTCTTGAGGGTTTGCATAGTAAATATAATCGTCGACATCCAGAGCAAGACCGCCATATAAGATGCGCTCGGAAAAATCGTACTCATCCGCCATCGTAGTAACGGGATATGAGTAGGCTGTCAAAAGCACAAAAAGCAGTGCAAACGCTATATACAAGAAGTTCTTTAGCTTCATTAGATAGACTCCCGGTGGTGTTAGGTCTTTCACTTGGTTTTTGTAAAGA
>CAZFVM010000169.1:0-2066 GCA_964522305.1 uncultured Oscillospiraceae bacterium | reverse complement strand
GCCGCAAATTCTGCGAGCTCAGACATGTTTTTTTGTACCCAATAATAGTTTTTGTCAGAATGTTTTGCAAATAATTGTTCGGACTTCTGTCCAACAGTTTGATACCAATCAGAAAAATGTTTTTGATAAATTTGCAAAGCCTTGTCCGTCTGACCGGTTGCATGCAATATTTTTGCCTTCATATTCCATGCTCCCAGACGCAGTGAATCATCAATACAATTATCTAATATTTTGTTGCATATTAACAGCAATTCGTTTTGTTTTTTTAAAAGCACTGTCGGATCATTATCTGCTGCCCCTCCGGCTATATCCCACATGTAGTAGCTCATAACGGCAAAATCATTATGATATTTACTATATGCGTCTTTAATAATCTCTGTCGCCCTATTAGGGTTTGTGTATAAAGCTTCGGTATACTCTTTGATAACTTCCTTTATTTCAACCTGCACTTTTTCGTGATCATAACCCATCAATTCGTCAAGGGTTACGCCAAAGTAATATGCCAGCGGTTGCAACAAAGTGATGTCCGGATATGTTTCTCCCCGTTCCCATTTGCTTACTGCCGCACAGCTCACATTCATAAACACCGAGAGTTGTTCTTGGGTGATTTCTTTTTCTTTTCTCAACCTTTTGATGTTAGCCCCTATTGTCATTCTCATGTTTTGTACCTCCTTCAAAAATTGTGATAACTGCTTACTTCACTCATATCTTAATATGCAAACAGTAATATGACCAGTCCTTGATAGGACAAAGGGTTTTAACCCTGGGTTAAGTTATTATACCATAGGTAAAGGACACCAACACTTATGATTCTCTAATAATCCCAAAACTCCTCCTCGATTACCTCCCACACCGGAGGGAAGGCTATATCCATGCAAACGGTATTACACACAGTGTTTTCGTCTATCGCTCGAAAACATACCGATACCGCCTGAGCGATAATCATTGGAAAGAATCGGAACAAAGTGCTTATTGTGATTATGAGTGATGATATGCTTAGGACTATGTTTTGGTCCTGGTCCACCGAGAACAAAACGTCGTATTCCCCCACCTCCTTTAATATCTTGTGCAAAACCTCAAGATAGTCGGCGAGCATATTGATATTGTCACCTATCTCCCGCAGGGATGTCCTGTGCTGGACAAGTGTCATCCTAAGGTCAAAAATAATATCCCTTAATTTGTTTGTGTCTTCCATTTTTTACCCTCCTTATTCCAAACTATACAAAGGTATTGCCAACCCATAGTAGGTAAGTGACAGATCAAAGGTACCGTCGAGCTTGGGGTATATCTCAAAATTCGTAGCTCCACTCAAAATATCTGCAAACTCCTCGGTGGCTGTGATACAAGCTTTTGCACCGTTGATTCTTATATATCCCATTGTCTTTGACGGACGGTTTATGGCAACTTCGATGTTTAGATTCTTTTGCCAAAACAACTTTTTTATCCTGTGGTATGCCTGCATAACCTCCCTCACCCTGCCCGGTACCACTATATGGTCCCTCTCGTCCGCCCGTTTGAGCAGCTCCCCCAAGGCTATTAATATGGGGTCTAACTCCTCCTCTTCCTCTTCCTCTTCCCCTTCCTCTTCATCAAACCCCTCCTCTCCGAACTCGTCGATTTCATACTCGTAATCCCACATTGTTTCTTCCTCCTTGTTTTTTTGCAAAAGCACAAAAAAAATTACCGCTTACTAAAGCCGTAACTTTTGCAAAAACTTTTTCTTTTTTATAAAGCCCCTATATAATACCGTAAACGTACAACCCTATATATAAAATGCTTTCGATTACTGCTTATATTTTCAACCCCCGCTTTTATTTACGGTGGTTTTGTTTCGTTAACCAAAAGCTGACATGCGTTTAACGTCATGTTATTACATGACAATAGAATATTCCAAAATCCAATAATACGAGTGGAAAAACCTAAGTGCAAATTCTTGAGCTTTTTAATCCCGGTATAATTATTTATAAAGTAAAACAAAACAAAAAAGAGGAGTTGTCCGGGCTCCTCTTTCTTTGGTGTGCCGAGTATGGCATAAATCTAACCGGTGCAAGTCCGGAGCGGAGGTA
>CAZFVM010000168.1:0-2067 GCA_964522305.1 uncultured Oscillospiraceae bacterium | reverse complement strand
TGCCACACTGCGCATTGCAGCGGTGATTACGCATATTGCCAGCTTTTCGTTTATCAACCCTTGATAAAACTCATAGTCGTCGGTTATATAAGCGGGGATACCGCTTTCTTCCATGGCACCGCCGACAACATCCTCGGTAGTCATCCAGAAAGAGGGTTTCATCATGTGGGGGGTGTAGCGAAACGCCGATAGCCTTAAGAGTTTCTTGGCGACATGCCCGGGCTTTGCCACCCGTTCGCCAAAGATTACGTTGTCTGCGAGGTCTTCTATCTGCTTGATATCGGTATAGGTATAGCGGTACTCCATATATAGCTTTGTTGTGTAGTTGGCGTCCCGCAAATCCGGGATAAAGGTGGACTCGCCGTACGCCATATTCATAAACTCGGTGGCAGGGGTGTCATATATAGACACAAAACCGGTCAGCATATTAACCACCGAGGGGTATGAGCGGCAATAGTAGTTTACATTGTTGGTATAACGGGTAAACCCGTCGAAGTCATCGAAGTATCGGGGGTCCTCTGCGAGGATTTCTTTTATATATGACTCGTCCAAGCGGTCTAATATAATAACATAGATATTATCCTTGGAGGATATCTCATAAATACCATCGGTGGACAAATACTTCTCGTTAGAGATAGCTCCGTAGTCGCTCCTGTACATAGATACCCCAAGGGACGTGACCTGGGTCAAGACCAAGAACAAAGGCAGAACATAAGCCATGCCCTTCCAGATAATATGGCTCACCTTGCGGATAACAAAGGGTATTGCGACTATAATTGCCCAGATTGCGAGATTGATTATCATATGGCCCGTATAGTCCTGCCAGGGTATCATATCCCCGGTCAATTGCCCGAAGTTTATGTTGAGCAGATTACCCTGCAAGAACCCTGCAACCAACAGCCCTATTATCACGGTCAAAGTATATTCAAACGCCTTGCCCCTAAGCAAAGTCAGCACTAAGGTCAACACCACAAAGATTACAAGCCCATAAAGCAAAACCGGCAACCACACCTCGCCGAGAGGGAAGGGGAAGGTATCTTTGTTGACAAAGAAAAGGTCATAGGGTCCAAAGATAAAAAAGGTAAAGACAAAAGAAAAAACACCCACCGCTGCCAACAACAGGCGAGAGCCAAAGGGGAGACCTGCGCCCTCGGCTTTGTCGTCCTTCTCTGCGGTACCCGCCTTCTTGCCCTTGTTGCGATAGTACTCCTCCATCAACTTCATCTTTATCTTGGTAAAGAACATCTTCACCTTTGTGGTAAACACGCCAAAAACAACGCCGGCAGTAATAAAGATTGCGGCGATAACCTGGATTATATAAGAAGTGGTGGCGGGGTCAATATATGCGCTCGCCGACAGAGTCGACAAAAGAGTGATAAAAAACGCAAAATACAAAAACCAAACAAACCTGTGTTTTTTCATTTAATCTGCCTTTCGCAAGATAACCTTTTGTAAGGTAAAAAATAATTACACTTGTATATAATAATACAAAATCCTACCTTGTGATTATATAACAAAGCCACATAATAATCAAGGTGCAAAAGAGCGAGCCCGCACCTGCCAAAAGCCCGTGTCAAGGAGGGGAATATACATATTTGTTGTTGACAATCCGGGGTCAAGACTATACAATTGACACCATAGAGCCGTACCGTGTTACGGCTACTCTTTATGGTGATAACAAACAACAACCATGTATAAGCTGAGGATATAACAAAACATGAAAAAACTGACTTTGTTCGCAGTAGGCAAATATCTCTTTACCATCCTGCTGATAGCGGCGCTCCTCTTTGGCTCTGCCGGGTCCTTTGGGTATGACGGAGCGTGGGTGTTGTTGTCGCTGTTTGTGGTGTTTGGGTTGTTGTACTTGTTTTTTATGGTAAAGAGACGGCCGGAGCTATACAACAAGCGATTATTTGCTCCCGAGCAAAACTCGACACACAAATGGATTATGAGACTATACACTTTTTTGCGGCTCGCATTGTTGGTAGTGGCTGGGTTATGTTATAGATTTGGCTGGTTGCAAATCCCCTGGGGCAGGTATGTCGTGGGCGGAATATTCATGCTCGG
>CAZFVM010000167.1:0-2260 GCA_964522305.1 uncultured Oscillospiraceae bacterium | reverse complement strand
GTGCGGTTTTGCTGCATGAGAATATCGGCAGTTATATTTTGGTGGGAATAATCAGCTTTATAATAGCGGTAGTAATAACTTATCTATGCATCCGTTACCGACAAAACAACAAACAAAAATAAAGACAAATAATGCGAGGAGAGTTTTAAAAAAAATGAAAAAGCGTTTTATCAGCATACTACTAATCTTTTGTTTCGTATTAGCATTAATACCCATCGGACTTATTACCACATTGGCGGACGACACCATTCTTTACGGTGACGCCGATGATAGCGGCAAAGTAGACTTAGAAGACTTATTATTAATCGAAAGACACATAAGCGGCGAGGAGGTTTCAATCAATTTAATTGCCGCCGATGTCAACGCCGACGGGGTTGTCGATGCCATAGATTCCGGACTTATCAGGGAATTCTTGGTCGACAACATAACCGACTTGACTCCTATATTGCATACCATATCTTTTGACACCGACGGTGGAGAAGATATCCCGCCAATACAAGCGGGTCTCGGATATGCTTATAGGGGTGAAATACCAACCCCTGTCAAAGACGGTTGTTTCTTTATAGAGTGGGCTCTGCCAAACGGTGAGACCTATTACCAAAACGACCATGTGATAATGTCTGACTTGACGCTTATCGCAGTGTATGAGCAGTTTGCGATAATGCAGACACTGAACATTACTTCCTTTAGCCTGTTCGATCAACCTCCTACCGTTGGGTTCGATATTACAGGGGATTTCGCCGATGTTGAAGCGGTCAAAGCCAATTTAATCCTTGTACCAAAGGACGGCTCCGACCCTGTCAGGATTGAGGTTTTGGATAACGGTGTTAATTTCACGGTCTTTGCTCCGGAGGGGTTCTTGCCGGGAGCTACCTATGAACTGACCCTTGGTGACGGACTTAACTTTGTTGATAAAGACGAAATGTTCCGCACCTGTTATTTCATAATAGCAAAGGATGAAGCAGACAACTTAAAGCATAGCAACAATGTCATTTTTATCAAAGACACCGAAGAAATGAAGTATACAGTTGACGGCATCGTATATGATGTCCTCGCGGCTACTTTACTCAGCAATGTCGAAGGAACAGAGAGTATAGCCGGAACCTTCACTATGTCGGGAGGCAGCCTTTCGGTAGGGGATATTGTTTGTATTTACCAGCATGTCCACCCCAACGACCGGGACTACACGGATGATGCCAATCATGTTTATGACGATGACGCCATTGCTTATTTAAGAATTACATCGATAAACGGTATTGTTCATGGTTTTGAGAGCCTCGATGAGGACGATATAAAGGATGTACTGAAGTTGCCCGACACGATAATATACAAAGTCGATCAGTTACCCACTTCGGGAGGGATAGTGAACAAACAGGGTTTTGACACGATTTCTCGTGGAGCCCTCGGGCAAACCACCGCGCCTACTTTTGATATTGACGACTTTTTGGTTTTCTACACCGGTGATTTTGATGAAGTTGTCGGTAACAATTACGCAGGTGTTGTATACGGTCAAATCACGAGTGTGGTTGGTAACGATGTGTATTATAAGCTCGTTACAAGGGGATACCTGGAGAGCTTTACGGGAATGTTTGTTTATCAGCAGGTCAATGGACAAAGAATTGTTGATGAATTGACCGAAGGACAGCAAGGTGAACTGCTTGGCAGTATCAAAGAACAAACCCTAAACAGCGGATTTGTTGAGCAAGCAGGGGACTATATGATTAAGTCTGCGTTGATTACCGACGCGGTCCAAAAGAAGCTGTACGCAAACGGTCTTGATGACAGCGATATAGAGACTTTTATATACACCCCAAACCTTATGGTCGCCAATTCCTCCGGAAGCGGTGGCAAACCTAAGTTGAATGTTGAAGGTGTATCGGTAATGCCTACCTTTATCTACGGAAAGCGCTTTGACGGAGGTATAGGGATAAAGATAGAACTATGCCTGACTCTTTCTATAGATACAATGGTTACTCCAACCCAAAAAACATCTTTAAAGATTGAATTATCCGCGGCTTTCGAAGAAGAAATAGCAGTTGGATTTGCAATCGATATCGAGGACAAATGGAAAGGAATAACCCTTGATGAGCTGGATGTTACGGTTTCGGTAGATATCCAAAACTACACCTCCGTTTCGGTAGGCGCAAAGATATACACTGTCGAAGAGGAAGAAAAACAAAAATGGGAGGCTCTTGCCGACAACTATACCGGTCCTAATTCAAGCCCCAAGGTAAGGGATGCTATAAGACAGATAGACAAA
>CAZFVM010000166.1:0-2272 GCA_964522305.1 uncultured Oscillospiraceae bacterium | reverse complement strand
GTCTAAGTTGATTACAAAAGCTCGGTCATATACCTTGTCAGAAACCGCAAAGGTGGAGTCGTCGTTGTTAGCGGTGCCTATATACCATACATTCTGGGGTATCCTAAGCTTGCCCTCGGGCAGATGACGGGGATCGGTGGTCCAACTGGAAGGGACCAACTCTATCCTCCACTCCGAGGGGTTTGGCATCTCTAAGATAGACAACATCTCGGCGAAATAATACTCTACTCTGGCGATGTTTAGCTCGTCTAAGACTATAATGTTGAGGTCGTCGTTATAGGTGGCTTCGTAAATCCGCCTGAGAACCTCGGTCTCGTTAAACTTCTTGGTAAACTCGTTGAAGTAGCCAAACAGCTCGGTACGGTCCCGCCAGGAGGGCTGCACAGAAGCGATGGTGGCGTCGTTGTTAAAGTACTTGCCCATCATATAGGGTAACGAGGTCTTTCCCGTACCGGATATACCCTGAAGCAGGATAAGCTTGGTGGAGGCAAGCCCCGCAATAATCAATCTGATAATCTTTATATTGTAATACAGCTTCATCTTTGAGCAGGAGAAATTGCGAATATCTTCACAAATCTCAGACAAAGACATTTTTCGGTTGTACTCGGGAGGGGTAAAGAACTCGTACTTCTCGTCTACTGCACTCAGGCGTATAAAGCGCTGGGCATCGGTGACTACTCCGCCGGCACCGGTGACATCCCCGGTTATATCCTCATGGGGGGTGTCGGAGACTGCCGCTGTATCGAGCCCTTCTTGTATTGGCTCTTCTTGTGTATGGGCATCATCGGCAAACATCCTGTTGATATCATCAAGAGACATACCGGTCTGGCTTACTTTGAGGTTCATTATACGCTCTTTGTCCTTGGTAAGTCTAAGGATATCTCTATGCAGGTCAGAAATCTCCTCCAATAAGTCCTCACTGCCAACCAGGGTACCTCTGTGTCTGAAATATCTGCGCACCAACAAAACCAGCATAAAGATAATCAATATCCAGATGGCAAAGGTAATGATAAGGGCTATTATTGTAAGAACCCAGTCGAAGGCACCAAAGGCGTTCTTGTTTTGCTGTATTTGATCAAAATATACAGCAAAATTAAAGATATCAATAATGCCACCGAATATATTGGAGAAGATTCTCCATACACCCAGAAGCATTGTTGTTATAAATTCATAAAACCAGGTAAGAAAACCGTCCATAATGACCTTCCGTCTGTAAATTTATTAGTTATCAAAAAAAGGAGAGTAAAATAAAAAGAGTGACTCTGACTATCTACACCGGTAAAGGTGCAAGTCTCGTATGTATTTAGACTGATTATAGTGGTTGATTAATTGTAATCAACTTGCATCCAATAACTTATTCGTCAGTGGAGACTTCGGTTGAGTCTTCTTGTGCGGTCTCTTCCGGTATGGTTTCTGTTGATTCCGGCTTTACCGTCTCTATCTCTTTGGTAGGCTGTTGTGGGGGCTGTGACTTTTCTGCCTCCCCTTGACTCTTTAGATACTGGGCAATAGCTTCTTGGCGAATAAGCTCTTCTTCTTCTGCAGATATCTTGCGCTTGTCCTTGTCCTTGGTACCGATGATAGCCTTAATAAAGCGGTAAAGGGCAAAGATGAATATGGCAAACAAGGGCAGGACGATAACCACCAAGAACCCGGTGGAGGTGTTGAGGAAGTTGATGACAGAGCCCAGTACCGCTACTCTGTCCCCTGTCCACTTGGCTATAACATCGGGTCGGTCTACAAGTGCCTCGTCGGCTACCGGGTTGGTATCCGGGTTGTCCCCCTTGGTCCTGTATTTGGTAACAAACTCAGACTCATGAATAATCTCGACTATGGTGTGGGTGTTAATCTCGTTCTTCCTGCCGTCACCGTCGATGTCGGCAAAGTAGGTGATAACATCCCCGACTTGCAGGTCGTTCTTATCCTCGGAGCTAAGGCGCTTGCCAAATATCATATCCCCCTTCTTGATGGTGGGTGCCATGGAGTCGGATACAATATTGATAATAGCCTTGCCGCCTATTGTGGGTATGCCGTCCTCGGGGTTGCTCTGGGCTGAGATAACCACTACTGTAACCACGACTGCAAATACGACAAACAACCAGATTATAATATTCGCAACCAAACCAATTGTCTTCTTAAAGCTCTTCATAATATTCTCCCTGTTTTGGTAAATAAAAGTTATGTGAAATCCGGGCGTGATAAACCAATATCTAACAGATAGATTAATCAAAGCTATTTTACAATATTATTTAACAAAAAGCAAGAAAAATAT
>CAZFVM010000165.1:0-2274 GCA_964522305.1 uncultured Oscillospiraceae bacterium | reverse complement strand
CTCATGGTTAACCGTTAATCCTTTCGTTCCCAAAACGGGAAATACTTAAAGGGCAAACCCCTTTAAGGTATGAGATTTTCGTCGTGCAAAATATTATAGAAATCCTTCATATATCTATACATCTTCAAGGGATACTCGCCAAACTCCTGTCCCAGCCCCTGCTTGTACTGCCCCCACATAGACCACAAAAACCCGCCTAAGGCTACATAAAGATAAAGTCTTGCCTTCTCTTCCTTTGTCGGGGGGCGCTTTAGATAAAGGTCGAGGGATAAGTCTATCCTCTCGCGGTCAAACTCGGCATAAATACTGTACATGGATACATCCATTATCGGGTCGCTCATACCGCTGTATTCCCAGTCGATGAGCTTGTTGTCGCCGTTAGGCAGGATAAGAACATTGGTATGGGCAAAGTCGCCGTGACAGAGTATCTCCGGAACCCCCAACATATCCCGAATCCGCAGGAGCTCCTCAACCTTCTTTAGCACATCCTGGACATCGGTAAACCTCATGGCACCTATCTCGGTCGCCAAGGAGTAGTAGAAGTTTATCATGTTGTCGATATCAAACCGGTTTGCCACCTTATACTTCTGATCGTGCATCTTCTTTAACAAGGTCATGCTGATATCCAGGTCGTTGTCGTTGTAGGGGTCTGATATCCTTGCACCCTCATAATAATGGGTAATCTTTATCCCCGTCTCGGCATCAAACAGCACTATCTCGTCAGTCATATTGAGAGCGCCGACTGCATCATAAACCTGCTTTTCGTTCCTGCGGTTGATTAGCTTGTCGGTACCCACACCGGGTAGGCGAAACACGTACTTGTTTCCCCGGGCGGTAAAGACAAAGGAGTGATTGGTAACCCCGGCCTTGAGCGGGAAGATATCTACAATATCCTCTTGCTCTATCCCCATGTTGTCCGAGATAAACTGCATTATCTTGCTGCGGGTGTTGTTTTCATAGCTCTTGTCATATTGTCTTAGTTCTTCTAAGTTCTCAAACTCGTGGACATTGCCCTGCTGCTTGTTTATATACATGGGAAGGTCGTCTATCTCGTCTTTTAATATATGCTCCCAATAATAATTAGCGGTCACAGGGTCGGGATAATACTCGTGCATGAACTCGACAAACTTTGCCGAAAACTCTGCGGTAAAGAAGGCGGGACCCAGTATCACCCAGCTGTCGTCGCCTCCTATGGTAATCTCTTGGATTAATCCCTCTTCGTTTGACTTCGAGACACACCACTCGGCGGTCCTGCCCTCCATATACAGGCAAGAAAACCAGCTGTACGGCTCAAAGGCGTTAAAGATGTTTTGCTCTATCCAGTTGTCTGCCATGAGCACATAAGAGTTTTTCATATAATCCCGCACACAGTACAGGCTTGCCAGGTTGTTCTTTGTAGAAAACTCCGGGTTGTACACCAGCTTGACCCCGTACTTGTCAATAAGGTAATCAAACATCTCTTTCATATAGCCTACAACAATTATGATTTCGGTGATACCTTTTTCCAGCAATTGCTCTATCTGTCGCTCTATCATCGGGGTACCCTTGACTTCAATCAGCCCCTTCGGGGTCTCATAGGTAAGGGGAACAAACCGCGAGCCAAACCCCGCAGCCAGTATTATCGCATTATCAACTTTGTGTTGTGCCATAGCTTTAATCCTTTTCTCGTTTTATAAATTTATGATTGTATACGGTAGGTATAATATCATCCGTGCTTGTATTGTATCTGAATATCCTTAATCTTGTGCCAATTGGCAAAATCCTTGGCATCCCCGCGGATTTCAAACTCCTCGAGAATACCTTGGTCCGAAGAGTCTTTGCCGTTTATACGGTAATAATACTTGCGTATCCTCGGGTCGTCTTCTTTTACTTCCCAATAAGCCGGGTCATATTTGTCGCTTTTTATCCCCGCCATCTTTATAACCGCTCCCCTCAGGTTGTCGGAGTTTACCGGTGCGTCGTTTAGCTGCAGCGGGGTACCGAACTCACCTTTTTGCTTGACAAAAAGTCCGGTCAGCACGGCGCGGTCGAGGGGGCGGGTGTCATAGGACTTCCCGTGGTCCCCGGTTATGATTATGTTGGCGTCTTCATACATTCCCATGTCCTTTAGTTGTTGTATAAACTCACGGACGATATTAAAACACGCCTTGGTTTGTATTTTTATCGAGGATTGGGAAGGGTCGACCTTCTCCACCTTTTCGTTGAGGGTAAAGGGTGCGTGAGAGCCGTTGAGGTGATAATATACAAAGTTGTTCTTTGAGGTATCTATTGCCA
>CAZFVM010000164.1:0-2374 GCA_964522305.1 uncultured Oscillospiraceae bacterium | reverse complement strand
TAGACTTGGACAACTTGTCTAAGTCACCCTCTTCACGGAGGGTGTGGATTGAAATTATTTTACCACAGGTCGCCTGTTAATGATACACAGTCACCCTCTTCACGGAGGGTGTGGATTGAAATCAATTTACGCAATAATTGTTTCGCTTTTTCTGATGTCACCCTCTTCACGGAGGGTGTGGATTGAAATCAATAAATAACTACATACTCATTATTTCCTAAAGGTCACCCTCTTCACGGAGGGTGTGGATTGAAATCTTGACAACCCCATCCGGGTCAAGTCTTATAATGTCACCCTCTTCACGGAGGGTGTGGATTGAAATGGGGAGGGGTGTAGGAATACAAGCACACCCACAGTCACCCTCTTCACGGAGGGTGTGGATTGAAATTTAGTCCGTATCGCTTTTTTAACTCCGGGATAGGTCACCCTCTTCACGGAGGGTGTGGATTGAAATCCCGCTTGGTGTATGCCCGTTGCTCCAAGACCAGAGTCACCCTCTTCACGGAGGGTGTGGATTGAAATAATCTCTGGTATAGACTTGGACAACTTGTCTAAGTCACCCTCTTCACGGAGGGTGTGGATTGAAATGTCTTGATACTGTAGAATCAATAGGAATTCGAAAGTCACTATCTCTTACAAAGGATGTGTGTGATATGTCAAAGCGCTTTTTTATAATATTTATTATGGTAATCAGTATTATGATTACACTTACCGGTTGCGATTTTACCAGCGAACATACAGAGTCAGAGCCGGAGAGGAGCAACGATATGGAATCTACTACCACGCCTGCGAGGGATTTTGCCGAGCAAGAAGTAATCATCAACCCCGGGCAGTGGCAACTGCCGGGAACATTGTGCTTGCCGGGCGATGGTGATATTTTCCCTGTTGTTATTTTTGTTCACGGTTCCGGTCCGGTGGACAGGGACGAAACGATAGGCAAACATAAGCCTTTTAAGGATTTGGCTCACGATCTGGCAAAGCTTGGTGTTGCCAGCATCCGCTATGACAAGCGCACTTATGTTTATACAGACAAAGTGGCATCAGATACCGCTCTTACGGTAAAAGAAGAAACAATAGACGATGTTATCCATGCGGTGGCATTTGCGAGAGCTTTGCCAAGCATCGATAAACAAAAGATTTTTGTCCTCGGTCACAGTATGGGCGGCTATTTAATCCCCCGTATTTATGAGGCGGATACCGAGAGTCATATTAAGGGGTATATTTCGTTGGCAGGTTCTGCCCGCTCTATTATGGTGTTGCTTTTGGAACAAATTGACTATTTTTTATCCCTCGACCCCACCCTCAAAGACGAGGACAAAGCGACTTATAAGAATGAGTATATCGATATTGATACAAGGATAAAAGAGCTGTCCGAGAGTGACAAAGGAAGCAGCGAACTAATCCTTGGTGCCTATCCCTCCTATTGGCTCGACTTGGCAGATTACAAGCCGGCGGAGTTAATCACCGATGTTGACAAGCCTATTCTATTTTTGCAGGGAGGCCATGATTACAATGTCACCACCACCGATTTCGAAATGTGGAGAACAGCCTTGCAGGGGAGGGGCAACGCGGAATTTATACTTTACCCCGACCTGACCCATTCTTTTGCAAAGACCCAGGCAAAAGGCACTCCGGATGATTATAATACCTATGCTCAAGTGGACAAAACCGTGTCAAAAGACATCAGCAATTTTATTACCAACACGAGTAAATAAAATTATGAATGCGTAATTCATAATTCGTAATTGTTTAAGGGATAGTTTCGGAGCTAAGCTTCATCTGATGATGAAGTTCGCAGTTTAGAGACGACCATAGGTCGTAGTTGTGACGTGTCCTAAAATAGCTCAAATTGGAAATTTGAGGTATTTCACAGTTTAGACGCTAGTTAAACTAGCAGTTAATGAGTCTGCGACGCCATTTGATTAAAAACACAAGAATTAATATGTATAACCTATAAAAAACACGCCAAACCAAAAAGGTCGGCGTGTTTTTTACTTATCTGTGTTAAGATATTGTGTTTTGGATTTTATTCTTAGAGGTTGAAAAAATTCCGAATTCCGAATTCCGAATTATTTCTTATCTCTTTATCCAAAGAATAAAACCACCCAAAAATTCATTTTAAGTGGTTTTCTACCTCAACTGTTGGCGTTGCCAACGTCAAAACTGTTGACTTTTGTCAACCTCAAAACTGTTGACTTTGTCAACCTCAAAACTGTTGGTGTTGCCAACGTCTAAACTTCAGACTTCCGTCTGACTCCCAACTGGCGATTTCATCGCCTTCGAACTGTGACGTCAGTCACGTCACAACTGTCAACTGTTAACTAGCAACTAACAACTAACAACTGTCAACTAACAACTGTCAACTAACAACTGT
>CAZFVM010000163.1:0-2389 GCA_964522305.1 uncultured Oscillospiraceae bacterium | reverse complement strand
TCTTCATGGGTTTATTTTTGTCTTTAGCACTTTTACAGGCTGTATTCGTACCCTTTGGGGCAGGATTATTTAGCGTTGGTGCGGATGATTTTCCGTCTCGGTATATCCTCATATCCACAAAACAACAGTTGAGTGACATCAGAAATAACTTGAACGGCGACTATATGCTTACAAATGATATAGTCTTCACCGAATCGGACTTCCAGCCCGGCGGAGCCTTCTATAACGGCGGGAAAGGCTGGGAACCCATTGGCAGTTTTGAAAAGCCCTTCACCGGGAGTTTTGATGGTAATGATTTTGCGATTGAAGGGGGGAAGATTACCACACCCCAAGCAAGTATGACTCCTGCAACCGGTGACGAGTATATCGGCTTGTTTGCCGTTAATGCCGGGTCAATTGACAACATAGCTTTGTGGGATTGGGATATATACATAACCTGCAACACCAATAGCTTTGTTGGAGGGATCTGCGGGGTTAACCAAGGCGGAATAAAAGATTCGACTGTTAAGGCTTCCATTGTTGCAAAATATGAGGGAACGAGCACGACCCTTATATCTGTAGGTGCAGTCGCGGGGCGCAATGAGCATTTTATTGGCAGATGTTTGTCTTTTTCTACAGTCGAAGGATTTTCAAAAGCCGGGTTCTTGTATGGCGGAGGAATAGCCGGGTCTAACGAAAGTTTAATCGAGGGATGCGCCAATCGTGGAGAGGTCTATGTAAAAAACCCTTCCACAAACAGTAAATTTGGTGTTTCTGCTGCCGGAGGAATAGCCGGTTCCAGCAATGAGTTTATAACAATGAGTAGCAACTTTGCCGGAGTGCGGAGTGAAGGAGACAAAGTAACTACCTATGCCGGAGGGATCGCGGGGGTTAGTGCCGGGGAATTTAGAAGTTGCAGCAACGATGGCGAAGTCCATGCCGAAACTCGGGAAGAAAATGTTTATTCCACTGCCGGAGGTATTGCGGGAGAATTATATTTAGCCGGATTTGCAAGTGAGTGCTATAACAAAGGGAATATAACCTCTCGAGGAAAAGGAACAGTCTATGCCGGAGGAATAGCAGGACAAATCATGTCCAATGGATTAGATTATCATCAAGCACTGTTATTCTGCGCTAATATGGGGGATATCGAAGCTGTCAGCAGCGAAGAGGGTGAAGTATTTGCCGGTGGGATATGCGGAAGATTAGACGGTTTGGATAAAGACTTTCGGAGTATCGAGATTCTATATAACTTCGGAAATGTCAGCGGTAAAGCGACTTCTGATAGTCCCAGTCACATACTCGATTGTTATGTTGGTGGAATTATAGGGCATTACATCACAAATGCTTCAATCAAATATTCTGAAAATTACGGAGAAATAAAAGGAGAAACAGTAGGTTCTAAGGCAGACGGCAGTGTAAATGCCGGAGGAATACTTGGCAAGGATGAGGGAGGTTCTGTGTTATCTTGCGCCAACTGGGGGGATGTGGAATCAAAGTCTAACTCCAACAGTATGTCCGGAGGGATTATTGGTGTGCTTGAAGGCTCTTCCGAACTAAACCCTTATATGGCCATGTGCTTTAATGCAGGAGATATAAGCTCTTATTGTACCAATGAGTTTGCTGTTTCCGGAGGGATTGTAGGTTATATTGAGCTCTCCGCTATCTTTGACTCATATAACAGCGGAAAAGTAAAAGCTGTCGGGCAATCAATCAGCTCGGCGGCAAGCGGAGGAATAATCGGATATGCCTTTGATAGCTATCTGGATTGTTGTTACAATATCGGGATAGTCGAAGGTTCGTCTTCTGCTACCGGTTCATATGTTATAAATGCTATCGGTGGAATCTGTGGTTATAATGAAGCTTCAGGGATATTCAACGGCTATTATATCAACAAAATCAAGGAAGGCGTGGGGAAAACAAGCGAACACGGAGAAAATGAAGTCTACCAAAAAACCGATGCCGAGATGAAAAAGCAAAGCACTTACAAAGATTTTGACTTTCAAGATTTGTGGTTTATAGACCCGAAATCCGACTATAAATACCCACAGATTGATGAATTTCCTCATGAGGCCACAACCATCGGCATAGTCATCAACCGCGAGTCTGATTATCGTATAGACGGTGATTTCCTTGTTGGGGTAAGGGATAACACCACATTAGAAGAGTTCCTCACAAACTTCGAAAATTTATACAACGTCATCGTGATTGATAAGAAGGGATACGAAGTTTATAATGACTCCGAAATAATAACTACCTATTATAGTTTGTTATATGTCCTTTTTGACTCCGCCTTTGAGTGGTATGACATAGTAGTCTATGGTGATATCTCCGGTGACGGTAAGATAAATGCCTCGGATTATCTGATGGCAAAACGCGCCTTTATGGGAAGCATTGAGCTCAGTCCCCC
>CAZFVM010000162.1:0-2448 GCA_964522305.1 uncultured Oscillospiraceae bacterium | reverse complement strand
TTGCGGTCATCTCACTGTCTGCCACCCCTCCCGAGTAATAAGCTATACCTACGAATATTGGAGGTGAAAAATAAGAAAGAATCCCACCTAATCCAAATCCGGGTAATAGAAAATGCCAAAGCTTCAGCTCGGGAATCATAATACGCAACATTGACAGACAGACCGCCAAGGCAATCCCTGCGGATAAGGTGAACAATATAGCTTTCTTCTTGATGTGTCCCGAGGTAACGGCTTCGACCTGAGTAGTCAAAACATGGACTGCAGGCTCTGCAAGCACCACCACCATGCCCAACAACAACCCTATTATAGGCAGTAACCAAAGATAATTCTCTGCTATGCCTTTTCCCATCAATCTGCCGATATCCATAAACCCGGCGTTGACACCTACCAAAAACAAAACAAGTCCGACAAAAGTGTAAAACATCCCAAATAAAATACTTCGCTTTGATTGACGATTGAGCTTGAAAGAAACTCTGTCAAAAATCAAAAACAGTATAATCAAGGGTGCAACGGTAATAAGCCCTTCTTTTAAAAACTGGGGAAAAGCCTGTATATAAGGGGCAAAAAACCCACTGGATTCTATAATGTCTTCGGGGGCTCCCTGAATGTTTGTAAGCCGCTTTACAATACTCATAATCATAATAGCGAATATCGGTCCGGCTGATGCCAGTCCCACCATTCCGAAGCTGTCCTCCTCCGAGGTCTTTCCGCCTTTTAGCTGGGATACACCATAGCTGATTGCCAATATAAAAGGGGTGGTCATTGCTCCTGTGGTCGCACCGGACGCGTCTACAGATACAGCCAAAAACTCCTCGGAAGTAAACAACCCCAACATGAATATTATGAAATAAACACCTATAAAAAGAAAGCTTAGTCGTGTACCCTTGATAATCCTGACCAATCCGATAGAGGTCATTATTCCAACCCCTATCGATACTACTATCAAGATTGTCATGTTGGACACGAGTCCGCCGGAAAATCTATCCACTTGTCCCGCCAAGATTTGAAGATCGGGCTCTGCTATGGTAATCAAAAACCCCAACAAAAACCCGAGGGTTGTAACGATATACATCTTGTTAGACTTTACAATGGATTGGCCCATGAGCTTTCCCATGGGGGTTATTCCCAAGTCGGCTCCCAGCAGAAAGATACCGAGACCGACAATAATCAAAACTGTTCCAATAACAAAGCGCCCTACTGCTTCTGCATCTATGGGTACTAAGGTGAAACTCAAAATTAACACTAACAGCGCTATGGGCAAAACGGCTGTCAGCACTTCTTTTATCTTAGTGGTAAAATCGTTCAATATATATGCTCCTAAAAAGAAAAATGTAAAAACAAACTTAGGGAAGTATGGACTTGATCATCTCGTTATACTTGTGAATATCCTTTTCTATGGCTTTTATAGCATCCTCCCTGCCCCGCATCTCAGACACCTCGGTCTTTATCTGTTCTAACTCCTTATATACCGAGAAAAAATGGGTCATCTCCAAAGAGAGATGGTTGGGTAACTCTGATACATCGGAATAACAATTATAACTGGGGTCTGAAAAGGGTATGGCGATAATCTTCCTGTCCTTCCTGCCGCTGTCAATCATAGAAAACATACCTATAGGATAGCAACGAACCAAGGTCAAAGGTATAAGTGGCTCGGAGCAGAGTATTAATACATCCAAGGGGTCGTTGTCGTCCCCAAAAGTCCTGGGTATGAACCCGTAGTTTGCCGGGTAATGGGTTGAAGTAGAAAGTATTCGATCCAAAATAAGCATTCCTGTCTTTTTGTCAAGCTCGTACTTTGACTTAGAGCCTTTTTGAATCTCTACCACCGCGAAAAAATCATGGGGCTTTATTCTATCTTCGGATATCTCATGCCAAATGTTCATTCCATTACCTCTTTTCTTGCAAATATAGTAAGTATTAGGCTACATTTCATAGTTTATAAACCACAAACCAAAACAAACTTCCCAAACATAATTATTTCTATATATGTTACCATTATTCCGAAGCTTTTGCAATAGCAGAAAGCCGTCACAATTCATAACAAAACACGCTTCGACAAAGTTTTTGTACACAGCTTCGTCGGGATTAAACGGACAAAACATCTATAGAATATGCAGTTGTATAAGTGGTTAAACAATATCCGGACCTCGTAATGCTTTTTTGACACAAAAAAGAGCAAGCCCGGACCTGCTCCTTATATGTGTTACTATTATGCAAAAAATTGCTTGTATATTTTATTTGCGAGGTTGTGCTTTTTGTACCGAATCCACTTTTTTGTACAAATAGATATCCTGGGAATTGGTAACGACCAAACTGTCTTCTTTGATATAATCGTCCGCTCGCTGCTGAAAACGCACAGTCTTGAGCTGAGACTTATAAGAAAGAGTTATTATAAGACCGATAATCGCACCGAAGATGACCGAATATACTATGGTCTTTCCGTGGGAG
>CAZFVM010000161.1:0-2457 GCA_964522305.1 uncultured Oscillospiraceae bacterium | reverse complement strand
GAGATAAGGGTACGGTTATAAGCGGATGGGTTGCCGGTGAATATCTCAATATCGGAGACAACCTCAAGGTGTACAAAAATCCGGGAACAGACCAACAACCGGCAGGCAAATTGTTTCCGGGCACTTATGTCAACTTCACCGGCGAGGCTCAAGGAGGGTTTCACCCCATAACCGCCAAGGATCCTTTGGGCTCTACCATATCAGGCTGGCTAAAGAGTGAGCATATAAAGTTGCTGCAAGCTCCGGAGGCTGTGGATATAAAGAAGGTTGGTTTCAATAGATACGAACTTAATAGGGATAAAAATGTCGATTATCAATTGAAATTCGCGGTAGATTCCTACTATGCACCGGACAAAACCTTAATGTGGACTACTTCCGATCCTACGGTTGCTACAGTTGTTGATGGTAAGATAACAACAAAGAATTATGGAACAGCAACTATCACCGCCACCGCCGCAAACGGAGTTTCGGCTTCTTGTACAGTTAATGTAACGGCCCGGCAGGCACTTTATACCGCTAAGACTGTTGCCAGGTTATATGTGAGAATAGAGGATAATGAGAGTTCAAAGAATATCGGAAAGATTGCATCGGGTTCTCAGATAACAGTTATCGATAATTATCACTCCGATACAGGTCTTATAGATGACGGTTGGTATTTTGTCGAAGCCGAGATGGAAAGCGGTGAGATAGGCAGGGGATACTCCAAGGCTGATTTTATATTTTTGCTATCAAAGAAAGACAGCGAACCTATACAAGAAGAGGATATACAACTCGACGGAGATGTTTTGACTTTGCAGGGTGAATATCTGTATGGTGCAGACCCTACATATACAGTTGGCGACTTGCTGAGTAATATCAAAAACCCCAATGCTTATGTTTATGACCGCGAGGAAAAGCTTTTGGGTCATGAGGACAAGATTAGCACCGGTTGTACCTTAAAGTTGATAGATAACGAGTTTATCAAAGCCTCGGCGTTTGTAGTTATCATGGGAGATGTTAACGGCAACGGTACCATCGACTCCGGAGATTATCTTATGGTCAAGCGTTATGTACTAGGTACACTGGAGCTTAGCGGCCCTTTTCTTGAATCGGCGAAATTAAATGAAAAAGAAATAACTGCTTTTGACTATCTAATGTTAAAGCGAATTGTTTTGGGAACTTTTATGCTATCCCAATCTTCCTGATACACAATATTATCAAGATATATATAAAAGGCAAAAAGCTTGACAAAAATTAATAATAGTGGTATATTTTTGATATAAACAATTTTAAAGGAGTACAATAAAAAATGAAAAAAATAGCATTATTAGTAATTGCAGTTTTTGTGATTTTGTCCGTTAGCGTACTTTTTGTATCCGCTGCGGAAGAGAACATTGCATTGGGTAAATCCTATACCTACACCGGGCTGGCGATGGATGGCGATAATAAGCTATATCCAGATGCCACACCTGGGAGATTGACTGATGGTGTCCTTCCCGGCGAGAATGATATTTCCTATTCTTCCAAAGTATGGATTGGACTCAATCAAGGCGGAGAAGGCACAACCAATGTCGACGGGAATCCAATGAATGTTGTAGTACTGGATTTGGAAGAAGTCAAAGAAGATATAACCAAAGTTGTTTTGTTTGCCCAAGAATGTGGAGCCGGGATAAGCAAGCCAATTAAAGTAGAAGTTTTTAAGTCGGATGACAACAAAAAGTTCAGCAGAGTGGGCTCCACTAAAGAAGCCAAGACAATTGCCAGCGCCGACGAGTCCAAGCCAACCCACGGTATCTACACTTATACCATTAACAAGAGTTTCAACGCCAGATATGTAAAACTCGAGATTCACCACACTTCAGCTTGGGTTTTTGTTAGTGAGGTTGAGGTATATGCCGGCGGGGAAGTAGTTGAAGATTCGGATGATGAGTCCGATGATCCGGAAGAGTCTGATGATCAGGAGGAATCCGATGAACCGACAGAATCTGATGTGGTCATAGAGTCCGACGAGCCGACAGAGTCTGATAAGGCCACCGAGTCCGAGGAATCAAAGGCTGATGTATCCGGCACCGAAGTTAAAGAAGAAGGATTAGATACTTGGATTATTATTCTTATTGTAGTGGTTGCTCTTGCCGTTTTAGGTGCAGTCATAGGCTTTGCAAAGAAGAAAAAATAATTTATAAAACAGCATAATATATAGGTTTTAATCGGTCCTTTCGGGCCGATTAAAATTTTATATCAGTTATTTAGTTATCAAACTGTTTTTTCTGTTTTTGCTTTTGGTTTATAAAGAGAGGTATAATTAAATAATCATTGCATTATGAGTTTCTATATGATATAATTTCTTGACTCAAAACTAAAATTAAAGGAGAATAAAAATGAAAAAATCACTCTTAGTATTTATGTCAGCACTATTGATTTTGTCCTTGAGTGCGCTTTTCGTATCTGCAAAGGAAGAAAACGTAGCACTAAACAAGA
>CAZFVM010000160.1:0-2524 GCA_964522305.1 uncultured Oscillospiraceae bacterium | reverse complement strand
CAACGAGCGCAACCCCTATTTTCAGTTGCCAGTTGGTAGAGATACCAAGGGACTTTAGCTTTATCAGTGCGGGGCTTATCTCATTGATGTTCTCATATAATATCCCGGCAGGGAACTCAAAACAAATCCCCTCGGTACTTGTAATATCGCCTTTTATCAAGAATCTCTCTACTTCCCCGACAAAGCTCTTCTTGGCTGCTCTTATGGGAACTCTCATGGACAAAAATTCGCTTGCTACCTTGGACTTTGCCAGGCGCTCTAATGCGCGGGTTATATAGGTCAACCCCCAGACTGCCAGCTTCTCGCTACGCACGGTACGCTCTGCAACTATCTCGTACTTGTCGGGGTTTAGTCTGCCCAGCACAGTACTGTTGAGTATCATCTCGGAGTTTGTGGATACCAGCTTCTTGGATATGCAGGAGCGTATGGGTCTATATACCATGGTAACCGGCTCAATACCGGAATCAAAGGCAGCTTCTACACTATGTTCTTTTTTGTTCATTCAAATTTCCTCCCAAATGGTCAAAAAAAGCCAATTGCATTATTCTGCAACTGGCTGTCTTATAAATGAAGACCCTATAGCTTTGCGCCATATTCTCTCGAATACTTTGCCCTTTATTTATTTGAGTATACTTTATACTGTTTTTTTGAGTTTGTCAAGGGTTTTTGTTAATTTTTTTAACAAAAAGCGTTTTTTGTGATAAAAATCAGAGTTTTTAAGGGTTTTTGCAGGCAAAGCGAGCTTATTTCAACCAAATTACCGACAAAAAGGGTGCCGCGTAATAACAGTAAAGCCATAAGAACACAGAGCTTTGTTATTACACAACACCCGATTGCAATATTACTTTATACCCAGCCTCTCATCTTGACGGCAGCTGCCACCCTGTCGATGGCTATCATATAGGCGGCATCCCGCATATATAAGTCTTTATCTGCTGCCAGGTCATATACGCCGGCGAAAGCCTTGGTCATAGCAGCATCCAACTTCTCCAAAACCTCGTCCTTGGGCCAAAAATAGTTGGTGTTGCATTGAACCTGCTCGAAATAACTGCAGGTTACTCCTCCGGCGTTGCAGAGAAAGTCGGGAACTAGAAAGATTCCTCTTTCTTTTATAAGTACATCTGCGTCCGGGGTGGTGGGTCCGTTGGCTCCTTCGCAGATAATCTTGACAGTGTCACTGACCTTTGCAAAAGTCTCGGGGGTTATCTGGTTCTCTAATGCGCAGGGGAGCAAGATATCTACCAGCTGGGCTAACCACTCGTCCCCTGCCAATACTTCGTATCCGAGTGCCATTGCCTTATCTTTGTCTATGGTGCCAAAGGGATCTTTGATTGTGGCAAGAGCGTTGATATCCAGTCCGTCTTTGTGTCTGAAGGTGTAAGCCTTTTTGTCCTTGTTGTCCCAACTGGAGACTGCTATAACCTTACCACCCATCTCGTAGTACAGTCGGGCTGCGTACTCTGCCACATTACCAAAGCCCTGTATGCTGGCTGTGGTGTCTGTTATATTAATATCCAGCCTCTTGAGTGCTTCTCTGAGGGAATAAATAACTCCATAACCGGTAGCCTCTCGGCGTCCGAGGGAGCCGCCCATTCCCACCGGCTTGCCGGTGATTGCCCCGGGGTAGCGCCCGCCGTGGATTGTCTCGTATTCGTCTAACATCCATAGCATGTGTTGGGCGTTGGTCATAACATCGGGAGCGGGAACATCCTCTACGGGCCCGAAGTTCTTTGATATCTGTCTTACATAACCGCGACAAAGCCTTTCTTGCTCTCTCTCGGACAAGACCCGGGGGTCACATACCACTCCCCCCTTCCCTCCTCCCAAGGGTATATCCACAACGGCACACTTCCAGGTCATCCACATGGATAAAGCCCGTACGGTGTCTGCGGTCTCTTCCGGATGGAAGCGGATGCCTCCCTTTGCCGGGCCCCGAGCGTCGTTGTGCTGGATTCTAAAGCCCTTGAACACCTGGGTAGACCCGTCGTCCATCTTTACGGGAATGGTGAAATGATATTCTCTGGAGGGTTGACTCAACAAGTCCTTTAGGGATTGCTCTAAGTTAATCTTGTCGGCAACATTATAAAACTGGGTCTTTGCGACTTCGTATGGATTGTAAGAACTTTTGCTCATGTGAATGCTCCTGTGTAATATAAATTTGAATTTTTGTAATCAGAGATTGTAATCACAGATTATATTATAACCTTGAGGTTTTGTAAATACTTCTATTTCTTTTTCTTTGCTCTTGATACAAAGAATAAAACAGCTGCTCCCACTGCCACCAAGGCTATTATAAGATATATAATAATATTGCCCTCGGTTGGTGTGTCGTCAATAGATATGTCCTCGGATACTTCTGACTCCTGCGCGGCATTTAACAAGGCAATCCTCTCCTCTAAGGCGGCTGCCAAGGCTTGAATGTGGGTGTGATATATGTCCTTCTCTCTGAGATAACGGGACAATGCAGACACATCTGCCCTAAGAGCCCCTGTCTCTTCCTTGGGGAGAGTGAGCAACAGCTCTT
>CAZFVM010000159.1:0-2552 GCA_964522305.1 uncultured Oscillospiraceae bacterium | reverse complement strand
CTGCATTTAATTCCCACTTTCTCTGGGGATATAATGGATTGACCACCGACGATGCTCAGCTCTCAAAGGACATGATAAAATCTGTCAAAGCAACCCAAAACACAATATTTTTGAAGAGCTTGGGCGCTACGAAAACCTTCGCCTTGAACAGCACAACCTATGGAGAAGCTGTGACTGATATAACGGATAATTCAAATACCTTTGTAAAGTTTATCGAAGGGCAGGATTTGATTACTGTCGAAAATGGTGTTGTTACCGCCAAAGCCGATACCGGAACTGCAACCTTCATGCTTGGTCATAAGACAAACACTCCCTTCTCCGGTGATAACGAGTATGTTCTTTATGCCCAACCGATTACCGTATACCTGGGCGTTGACCCGGGGAAACTGGAGCTTGTAAGTTCTTCGGGATATACAATGGATGACGCTTATCTGCGAGGAGTCAAAGGCGAAACCTCTTACGATGATGTGGTCTCAAGCTTTGAGAATAGCGAAAGCGTTGTTGTGTTAGATAAAAACGGCAACGAGGTTACTGACGACAAGACAATTATAGGGACCGGATTTAAGGTTGTTTATACCTATGATGGTATAGCTGTCGACTATGTTGAAGTTGTTGTCTTGGGCGACATAAACGGTGACGGCAAAATTAATTCTTTGGATTATTTGATGGCGAAAAGAGCTTTTCTAAATAATATAGATTTAACCTCTGTCCAATTAAAAGCTGCAAGTATAAACGGTGGCGACAAAGTTCTGTCCTCAGATTACCTCAAAATTAAAAGACACTTTTTGGGTACCTTTGATATCTTCGCACAGACTAAATAGCTCGGTGTTTTGTCTGCTATTTTGGATTTGATTTGAAGGACATTGAAATAATAGCGTATAAAAAGGAAGACTTGTCTGTCTCGACGGGTCTTCCTTTTGTATTGTGTCTAAGTTGATGGATTAATTATTTGCTATTATTTGATCGATTGTATTTGCCATCTCACTGTTGAATGCGTCTTGTTTGCCTTCTACAAAAGAAATAATCGTATTGGTGGAGGACCTTAACACTCCGTTGTACCATTGAATACAATCCGCCCAATTAAAGACTGTGGAAAGATCTACTATACGGTTTTGGAATATGATATCCAACATCTCGATGGAGCCGGAGTCGTCAAAACGCTTTAGCTTTAAAGTGCGCTCATAATATTCCGGAGTTATTGATTTTCTGCTCAGGTACGCCATGCCTTCCAGCGCGAAAGTTATGAAATCCAGCGCTTCTTTGTCGTGTTCCTTTGCCTTAGTGACAGACAAACAATAGAAGCGATATGGGTTGATCGTAGAGGTGTAGTGTTCCTGCTCTTCGTTGAACTTTGGCATGGGTAATACCCCAAAACTAATAGGAGCTTCCCTCATGTTTTCGCCGTTCGCCACTGCCATATACGAACCAAAAAACAATGCTCTGCCGCTGTAAAAATGGTCTCTTACTATTCTGCCTTCCGGGTCGTTCCAAGCGTAGTACTGCTCGGTATAAGCGGTGCAAGCCCTGTCGGTCATCATTTCATGCACTTTCCCGAAGGCATCGACATTACGGCTGTTTGTAATGGTGAGAACCGGAAGGTCGTCTTTGTCCTTTTCGACTTGCGGGGTATTACATCCTAAGGTATAGTGATATCCTTGAAAAGAATCACAAACCAGTCCCCAGGTGTCTCCTCCGGTAACATCCATAATCCCGTCACCGTCGTCCATAACAGCCGTTTTGCCCATTTCATACATCTTGTCAATAGTCCACATGCCGTTTTCTACCAGCTCATAGGGATCTTCTAAATTGTTTTTGTCGATGATATCTCTGTTAAAATATGTTACAACCGTGCTCTCATCATCCAAAACAAATATGTCACCGGTGATAAAAAACTGACGATTGGCGATACTCATATCGGCGTTTGACTTTATGTCCCACCAATCCCGGTCCAATTGCAAATGAGAATTATCTATTGAAGACAAATCCATCAATATGCCGTCGATAACCAAAGGTGCCAGATCATAAAGTCCGGAGGTTACTATATCATACTCTGCCGTATCCGCAAAGAGATCATCCCTGACTTTGTTGGTAAAATTAGTAAAGCTCTCTGTGTAAATGGCTTCAATCTTATAACCGTATTCCGCCTCTAAAAGATTGTTTCTCTCATAAAAAGCATCGTTTACCGGCTCTCCGGTGGTCTCTAACGGCGCAATCTGCGAATCTCCGAATTCGTCTTTCTCTAAGGTGCAAAGAATCGCCAATGTCTTGCCGGCATAGTCCTTCTTCTCTAAATGAGGAACAAGGGAAAGACCCTCCCCGCTTGACTCATCGCTCTTGTCTTCTCCACCCCCCGGGGTATCACCACAACCGGTAACAAGAAAAACAAAAACGAAAATTAGAATAAAAAATACCGTAATAATCCTTTTGTTTTTGCCAACGCTTCCCATAATAACCTCCTTTTTTATAAAAAATGGTATTAAAAACAGTCTTTGACATAAATGCGCGATTTGTTAACAACCATTATACTATATATTAAGGAGACTGTCAAAGCT
>CAZFVM010000158.1:0-2553 GCA_964522305.1 uncultured Oscillospiraceae bacterium | reverse complement strand
AATCAGAGCTCGCGAGGTGCGGGTGGTAGACGCAGAGGGCCAACAACTTGGCATAATGAGTGTAGAGCAGGCATTAAAGATGGCAGGTGATGCAGCTTTGGATTTAGTCGAGATAGCTCCCGAAGCAGACCCACCTGTATGCAAAATCATGGATTACGGCAAGTACCGTTTCGAGCGGGAAAAACAACGTAAAGAGATGAAAAAGAAGCAGCAAATAATTGAAGTCAAAGAGCTTCAACTTAAGTGCCGCATCGATACCCATGACTTCAACACCAAGCTAAATCACGCCAAGCGTTTCCTTGGTCAAGGTAATAAAGTTAAGGTTACCGTAAGGTTTTATGGTAGGGAAATGGCAAACACTTCAAGAGGAAAAGAGCTTTTAGAACGATTTGCCGAGGGCTGCGGTGAGCTTTGCACTGTGGAAAAACCCCCTCTATTGGATGGCAGGAACATGATAATGATCCTAGCTCCCGTAAAAGCAGGATAACAGCGAAAGGAAATAGACAACATGAGTAAGATGAAAACAAAAAAAGCTGCGGCAAAACGCTTTAGATTCACCGCAGGCGGCAAGGTTAAGATGAACCACGAAGGTCGCAGACATAAATTAGGTCACAAGACCACCAAGCGCAAGAGACAGCTTCGCAGGTCTGGCTATGTAAGTGTCAGCCGTCACGATGATATAAAGAGGATGCTACCTTACGGCTAAACTTAGCCATGGCCAAAAGCTATTGCTAACAGCCATTGCTTAGCAGCAAAAGCGAGAACCATTTATTTAGTTTTATTGAAAGGATAATCGGCTTTCCGACAATCGGAAAGACTTAGGTGATAAAGATGGCAAGAGTAAAGAGAGCTGTAACAACCAAGAAGAGAAGGAACAAGACACTAAAGCTTGCAAAAGGCTATTGGGGCGCCAAGAGTAAGCACTTCAAGATGGCAAAACAAGCTGTTATGAAGAGCGGAAATTATGCGTTCATAGGCAGAAAACAAAAGAAGAGGGATTTTCGTTCTTTGTGGATAACTAGAATCTCAGCCCAAGCAAAGGCTAACGGCATCAATTATTCCAGGTTTATGTATGGCCTCAAGAAGAGTGGTATAACCCTCAACCGCAAGATGCTCAGCGAGCTGGCGATCAGTGACAAAGAGACCTTCGCACAACTGGTCCAGACAGCAAAAGAAGCGTTATAAGATTAGTCTATTGACAAGCAAAACCTCATTTGTTATAATAACCCCGAAATTTGGTGTTATTTAGATTATGACACAGTGTTTCCCAGACACAATCGGAGGGAGGGATATATAGATGGCAGAAATCAGGGTTAAAGAAAACGAGTCGATTGATAGCGCGTTGCGTCGTTTCAAGCGTTCTTATCTCAAGAGTGGAGTTCAAGCAGAACTGCGCAAGAGAGAGCATTATGAGAAGCCAAGCGTCAGACGCAAGAAGAAGAGCGAGGCAGCAAGAAAGCGCAAGTTCAAATAAGAATTATCCTGCTTTTGTAAAAAAGCAGGATTTTTTGTACAATAGCTTATAATCCACAAAAAAAGCCCGGTATAAAAACCGGGTTTTTCGTCGTTTAGTCGAAGTATCCTTTTTTATAGAGCAGTTCGGCGGTCAGCACGGCTCCTCCGGCGGCACCTCTTAAGGTGTTGTGGGACAAGCAGACAAACTTATAGTCAAAAACCTTGTCCTCCCTAAGTCTTCCTATGGATATCCCCATTCCACCGTACAAGTCTCGGTCAAGTTTGGTTTGGGGACGGTTTTGCTCATCAAAATAAGTCAACAACTTATCCGGAGCATTGGGGAGCTTTAACGCTTGAGGTTCGCCTTCATATTCTGCCCAGGCTTTGAGCATTTCTTCCTTTGTCGGCTTTCTGTCAAACTTCACCGACACGGCGGCTAAGTGACCGTCAGTTACCGGCACCCTTATACAATGGGCGGAGATGGCAGGGGAGTTTGCAGGAATAACTTTGCCGTCCTTAACCTCCCCCCAGATTTTCAAGGGTTCTTGCTCGCTTTTTTCTTCTTCACCGCCGATATAAGGGATTACATTATCCAGTATCTCGGGCATGGTCTCAAAGGTTTTTCCGGCGCCGGAAATGGCTTGATAGGTACAAACCGAGATTTCCTTTATACCAAAATCAAAGAGAGGGTGTAACGCAGGAACATAGCTTTGGATAGAGCAGTTTGGCTTAACCGCCACAAACCCTCTTTTTGTTCCCAGTCTCTTCTTTTGGCTTTCTATAACAGCAAAGTGGTCGCCGTTTATCTCCGGTATGACCATCGGCACATCCTCGGTCCACCTGTGGGCAGAGTTGTTTGACACCACGGGGATTTCTGCTTTTGCATAGGAATCCTCCAAGGCAATCAATTCGTCTTTTGGCATCTCCACGGCACAAAAGACAAAGTCGACTTTATCCTTTATCCCTTCGATATCCGCAGCGTTTTGCACTACCAGTTGCGCAACCTGCTTTGGTATCGGAGCTTCCATGTTCCAACGCCCCTTTACCGCATCCTCATATTTTTTCCCGCTGGAAGAGGGGGAAGCGGCAAGGCAGGTT
>CAZFVM010000157.1:0-2558 GCA_964522305.1 uncultured Oscillospiraceae bacterium | reverse complement strand
ACATCTGCCCTAAGAGCCCCTGTCTCTTCCTTGGGGAGAGTGAGCAACAGCTCTTCTCCTTCGGCGATTAGCTGCTTGTATGCCTCGTCGTCAAAGCCATAAGCATAAAACTCAAGGATTCCTCCGCTGTAGTAAGTGGAATAAATCTCTACATAATGACGCTTTAGCTGTAAGTACTTAATATATCTTGCTTCTTGGGTATCGAAGGTAATCGTGTCTTTCTTCTTATCCCCTTCGCTTCCGCCGGTGAGATGAAAGACCTCGGTCCAGTCATCTTCGTTACCGGTAGATGACAAGAAGACTTTGTACTCGGGAACATGCTCGAAGAAGAGTATCTCTAACTTATTTAGCGGGTACTGCGCCCCCAAGTCTAAGATAAGCCATTGTTCGTCCTTGTCCCGAGCGAAGGATAGGCGGGTAGACTCGTCCCCGTCAACTGCCAAGTTTGCAGTAAATCTACCGTCATATACTTCTAATCCAGAAACAGTGGTATCTACCCCTAAGGCGAGGTTCCTATTGATTATATGGGCGTTTAGATTTATGGCTTCACCCTTTAGTGCAAGGTTACTCACCGAGTGATGTATATCCTCCAAGGGTAATACAAAGGTTGAGGAATCTTTGCGGGGGGAGCTTTTTTGGTTCTTTGGGAACAGATAATAAGTGTCGTCGATTATCATGACGGTTTCTTTATTATCGCAAGTCAAGGTGATCTTTATATCGGTGTCCTTCGGAATCGCAAAATCATAAATGTATGTGTATACTTCCCTTCTAAATCCAAACTTGCCGGTGTTGTTGATGTTGGCAACAAATTCACCGTCTTCACCGCCTAACAATACTACTTCCTTGTCCAAAAGACCTTTTGTATCCAAGTCAAAAGAAGCGGTATAGGGGAACCCAATGCTCTTTTGTCCTTCGATGTTTAGCTTACCGTCTTTGTCGGGGATGATATACCGCCCGGGGTTTGTCGAGCCTGCTCTTTGGCTCAAGGCGTCAAATCTATCTAAGAAGTCATTGACAGGAATGTCCTTAGTCTGGGAGCCGCACCAGGTCTTTTCTGCCATAAGGGCAACGCCGCCCCTTATCCTGTCGAATATATCAAACATAGAAAAACCACCATAAACGGTATGAAGGTCGTTCCACAAAGCAAAGGAGCCTCCAATAGTCTGGGGGTGGCCCTCCGGCATTGTTATGGAAGGATCCCAAGAAAACTGGTTTACCTGCCAGGTCTGATACAACGAAGACAGATTGTAATAATCGGCAAAACCGTAGTTGCCACCGGGGACTATATATAATACCGGGCCGCAGGTATTGATAATATCATAACCCATCTCATATAGGGTCTTGTAATCGGACAATGCTACTGCCCAAAAATTAGCCTGTGCGTCTCCGGATACCGGGGTTGTCCCGTTAAAGCCTTCGTTCCCGAAGGAGCCCCAGAACCGAGGGGTGTAGCCCCGGGAATTTATGTGATTGATTAATGTATCGGTGTAGCGACGCATGTCTTCGCTATATTCTTGAGGGTATTCATCGGTACCTATATGTACCACATCGTTGACAAACACGGGATTTTCCCCGGTTATATATTCGTCAAAGAGGTTCTTGACAAACTCTACAGCCTCATCGTTGCTGATATCAATATGATGAGGGTCTAACATGGGTACCTTTGGGGTAACTTTGCTAAAGCAAGCAGAGTGAGCAGGGGTGTCAATCTCTGTGACAACATCGACACAATAGTCTTTCATTCGTATCTGATAGTCGCGATAATCGTCTTTGGTATAAAAACCGTCGGTGGCAGTCAAACCTTGAGCGTCGCTCTCTAACCTGAAGATGAAGTAATCGTTTGACCCTGTGTCGTTAATATGCAGGTGTATCTCGTTTAGCTTAAACCAAGCGAAATACTTTGTTATCTCTTCGACATAATCCAAGGGTATCCAAGCCCTTGCCACATCAAGCATCCCGGACCTTACCTTATAAGCCGGGTAGTCCCGGGCTTTGCCTTTGGGAACACCTTGCTCCAACCCAGAGTTATATAACGCCTGTACTATGGTTATTCCGCCATAAAAAGCCCCTTGTTCGCTAGTTGCGGTAATAGTTATGCTGTCCGATATATCCAGCCTATAACCTTCATCGCCCAAATCCTTGGCATCGGAGTCGAGCTCTATATATATATCGCCGTCTTTAGCATCTGTGCCTTCGGATATACTTATATCCACATCCAGCATATCCAAAAAGTATTCTTGTAAAATCTCTGCTTTACGCCCAAGAGAGCTGTCGGAAATAATAATTCGTGAGTCTTTAGCTATAAAGAATTGACCGGTACTCCCCTTCCATTCCCTTATCGCCGGCAAAACCGAGGGTGGAAGGTTGTCGTCTTTTTCTTGCTTGTGCTCCCCGGGGACAGTAACAGTAACACTGTAGTCTGACACGACTGTGTCCTTAGAGTTATTCTTGTTTGTACCCTTATACATTACCTCTACCCTCATATCCACCAAAGGGGTATAAACTGTGCCATCAAGGGTAACTATATTTTGGTTGTTGGAGCCATATATACCAAGGGT
>CAZFVM010000156.1:0-2646 GCA_964522305.1 uncultured Oscillospiraceae bacterium | reverse complement strand
TTTTTTATCTTTTTTAGAATTTTTTTATGCCGGAATAGTACAAAGCTTCTTACTTGCAGTCAATTAAAAAAACAAAGGGTCTGTCGCTATACTCATATCAAGATAAAAACATTAATATTGTCTTCGCTAAATATTGATGTAAGCCAAACTTTGCCAAATATATACAAGGCAAGATATATAAGCAAAACAATTCCAAGCACCATGGATGTTAAGACAAAAGCAGGCAAGCCTTTCTTATATACAGGATTTTCGGATATAGGACTTGAATAGGCCTATAATAAATTTTTATTTTTTATCGTTTAACTTTTCCCGGATATATTTGTCCATACCAAGGGCGGCCTGCTTTCCCGCTCCCATGGCCTGAATAACGGTAGCCGAACCGGTAACGGCATCCCCTCCCGCGAAAACACCTTCCCTTGAAGTCATCTTACTTACGGGATCCACTATAAACCCTCCCCAGTCCTCGGTTTCCAGTCCCGGAGTCGTTATCCGTATAAGCGGATTCGGGGAGGTACCAATGGCAACTATCACCGTGTCTACTTCAAGGGTAAAATCGCTGTCATCACGCGGACTAACCTGCCTGCGGCCCTCTTGATCGGTTTCGCCTAAAACCATCTCCACACACCGAAGGGCCCTGACATAGCCTCTTTCGTCACCAAGGATTTCTATGGGGCTTCTCAAGGTTTTTATTAAAATGCCCTCTTCCTTGGCATGAATTACTTCCTCGATTCTGGCCGGCATCTCTGCCTCGGTACGCCTGTAGACAACATAAACATTTTCGGCCCCCAGTCTTTTTGCAGCTCTGGCGGCATCCATGGCTACATTGCCTCCGCCTATGACAGCCACATTTTCCCCCCTGGTTATGGGCGTATCATAGGAATCATCATAGGAGCGCATTAAATTTATCCTGGTCAGATAATCATTGGCAGAGTATACGGCATTTAAATTCTCGCCGGGTATCTCCATGAAGCTCGGCAAGCCCGCACCCGATCCTATAAAGACCGCCTGAAAGCCGTCTTCAAAAAGATCGTCTATTGTAAAGGCTCTTCCTATAACCATATTGGTCTTTAGTTTGACTCCGAGTTCTCGAAGATTTTCTATCTCCCTGTCCACCACATCCTTGGGCAGGCGAAACTCGGGGATACCGTAGACCAGGACCCCGCCCAGGGCGTGGAAAGCTTCAAAAACCGTCACCTCATAACCCAACTTGGCCATGTCGGCAGCACAAATCAGCCCGGCAGGTCCCGAACCCACTACAGCAACTTTTAAGCCCTTGGAGGAAGGCACTTCTGCCGGCCTATGTATATCCTGCATATGCCGATCCGCTACAAATCTTTCCAAATTTCCTATAGCTACGGCCTCACCGGTTTTGGCCCTTACACAGACCTTTTCGCATTGCAGCTCCTGGGGGCAGACCCTGCCGCAGATTGCGGGCAAGGCATTGGTTTCCAGGATCTTTTGATAGGCCTCTTCAAATTCACGGTTTTTTATATGGGTTATGAATTCGGGTATGGCTATATTTACGGGGCATCCGTCGACACAGGGTTTGTGTTTGCAATCCAGACATCTCATGGCCTCTTCAAGAGCCATTTCCTCGGTATAGCCCAGAGCAACTTCCTCGAAATTTTGCTTTCTTATATCGGCATCAAGCAGGGGCATCTCCACCTTGGTTTTGGCCTTGTTTATCCTGTGCTTCATCTTACTTGTCTGCCCTCTCGAGTTTACATACGTAATTTTCCACCTGTTGCCGTTCCTCATCTTTATACATGCCCGAACGTCTGATGGCCTCGTCAAAATCTACCAAATGAGCGTCAAATTCCGGTCCGTCGACACAGGCAAATTTCACCCTGCCGTCCACACTTATCCGACAACCTCCGCACATGCCCGTTCCGTCCACCATGATGGTGTTTAAACTGGCAACCGTGCTTATGCCATATTCTTTGGTTAGGAGGGAGACATATTTCATCATGGGCAGGGGACCGACAGCAATGACCTTGTCGTATTTTTTGCCACCTTCCAGCAATCTTTTTAAGATATCCGTGACCAGACCTTTTTCCCCGTAGCTGCCGTCGTCTGTACAGATATAAAAATTATGGCTTACCCTGCGCATATCCTCTTCCAAAACAAGCAGATTCTTGCTTCTAAAACCCGCAACTATGTCGACTTTTGCACCCGCGTCATAAAGATACTTGGCCTGGGGATAGGCTATGGCACTGCCAAGTCCACCTACTATAACCGCAACTTTTTTAAGGCCGTCCAAATTCGAGGGCTGACCCAGGGGCCCCACAAAATCCAAAACTGTTTCACCTGTCTCAAGTTGACTTAGAATTTGGGTGGACTTACCCACCACCCGGAAGATAATGGTTATCCCGCCGCTCTTCTTGTCTGCCTGAGCAATAGTAAGAGGAATCCTCTCCCCTTTTTCGTGGGCCCTGAAAATGATAAACTGGCCGGGCCTTGCCTTTTCCGCAATATGCGGTGCATACACAAGCATCTTAAAGGTGCTTGCATTCAGTTTTTCCTTATCCATGACCTCAAACATTTGCCGGCTCAAAACATATCCTCCTCGGCTTAATCTTTTTGATTATAACAATCGAGTAGGAGGGTAGCCATTAATTGACTACCCGACCTCTCACACCACCGTGC
>CAZFVM010000155.1:0-2744 GCA_964522305.1 uncultured Oscillospiraceae bacterium | reverse complement strand
GTATGCATACTATATATAAATTAGGACTACACTATTATTCGTTGGGCTCGATAACTCCATATGAGCCATCTTTGCGCTTATAAACTACGTTGAAAAGCCCGGTATCCGCATCCCTGAAAAGGAAGAAGGTATGGGAAAGAAGGTTCATCTGTAAAATCGCTTCCTCGGCTGACATAGGGACAATATCAAAACGCTTAACCTTACTAATCTTAAGTACATCCTCTGCGTCTTCGTAATCCTCCGGGGTAAAGCTGTCCTTGGGGATATGAATCTTCTTGCCGAGTCTGGTGCGGTTCTTGCGAATTTGTCTCTCGATAACGGCAACGGCAGAATCCAATGCGTTCATATAATCCTTGTCCGACTCTTCGGCTCTAAAAATAGAACCGTTATGAAGAATAGTAATTTCTACCCTTTCTCCTTTTTTTTGTGATGCAAGAGTTCCGACGGCCTCAGTACTTGCAGGAAAGAACTTGTCCAGCTTCTTGAGCTTTTTGCCAACCCAATCTTTGATTTCGTCGTTGAGCGTGAACTTTTTGGTAATAAATCTGATCGTCATAACATCGTCGCCTTTTTGTATATTTAAGGGTGTTTCACCTATAAATATTTTAGCATGTCACCCCTGTGTTGTCAAGTTACTAAAGTGTGATCTCCATGTGTTTTGTAGCATGGCAGGATATGTTAACCGCCACCGGCAAGGAAGCGATATGGGTGGGGAAGGTTTCGATATTTACGCCTAAAGCGGTGGTCTTACCTCCGAGTCCCAAAACCCCTACCCCGGTCTTGTTCACTGCCTCTAAAATTTTTGTCTCTAATTCTTTGTACTCGTCTTTTGAGCCTATATCTCTTGACAATGCTTTTTTTGCCAAGAACGCAGAGTATTCAAAAGTACCTCCTATGCCCACGCCTATAACTATGGGCGGGCAGGGGTTTCCCCCTGCGAGGTACACTGTCTGGGTTACAAACTCAATTATATCCTCTTCGGTGGCAGAGGGGGTAAACATACGCTGTCTGCTCATGTTCTCGCTACCGAACCCTTTGGGTAAAGCAATTAGCTTTATCTTATCCCCCAAAACCAATTCTGTATATATAACAGCCGGTGTGTTGTCCCCGGTGTTTACCCTGCTAAGCGGGTGCACCACCGATTTTCTCAAGTAACCTTCGTTGTATGCATCCCGGACCCCTTGGTTTATTGCATCGGTGAGCCCGCCTCCGGTAAACATTATATCCTGACCGATCTCGGCTATCACTATCGCCATACCGGTATCTTGACAAATAGGAAACTCCCCTTTGGCAGCGATGTTTACATTCTCCCGAAGTATGTTTAGCATGCTAAGGGAGAGAGGGTCTTTCTCTGACACTAATGCCTTATCCAGCCTGTCGGATATATCCTTGGGAAGATTGTAGTTTGCGTTTATAAATAATTCTTTAACCGCTGTGGTAATTATGCCTACATCGATGGTTCTCATATAAACTCCTAAAAAACAAAAGGGATGATGGGAACATGCCTATCAACCCCTTAATATTTGCTTGTTAATTGTTGTTTCGCCATTTCTTTACCCGCATTTATTCTTCTTTGTGTATTGGTGATATTATAATTAATCCGGAAGGGACACATAAAGACGGTCTATAAATCACCGATAATCGTTGTAGAATATTATCTCGTTGGGATAGCGATAACCCAACTTCTCTTTTGCAACTCTGGCTATGTATTCCGGCGTCAAGGGCGTGTCGAGCTTTGTCTTGATTTCTTGAATATTGTCCTCTATATCCATTACGGCTATCTCGAGGTCTTCTTTGCGGTCCTTTAGGTCCTTTAATCTGTACTGCATTGTCACCACAGAGAATATCAAAAAAATAAAGGCGACACCGAAGGCAAACCTTGCCACTGCGTTTCTGCCTGTAGGTTTTGTGCTCATTCCGATGACTCCTTTCTACACTCATATTAATGTGCTGATGATTAAAAAACTATATGACCTCATACATCTCGGCACTGGAAGATTTGTCTGCATGTTCTTGAACTTTAAGCACCCGAAAAGTGGTGGTCTTTGCCCCATAGGCAACCTCGATTATATCCCCTTCGGAAACGGTGCGGGAAGGCTTGGCAACAGTGCCGTTGACTTTAACATAAGAGCTATCACAGGCTTGCTGGGCAACTGTTCTTCTCTTAATGATTCTGGAAACTTTTAGAAACTTGTCAAGACGCATATGAAGTCCTTCTGTATATAAATGTGTCAAATATCTAATAAAAAACTTAGGGATAGGGGCAAAACCCTATCCCCCAAAAACTGCTGTGGATATAATATCCAAAAAATTATTTGTTGACTAATTCTTTGAACGCTTTACCCGGTGTGAAAGATGGGTTCTTAGAAGCGGGTATCTCTATTGCTTCGTTAGTCCTGGGGTTGCGACCGATTCTTGCACTTCTTTCCTTTATTCTAAAGGTGCCGAAACCTGCGATCTGTACTCTGCCTCCGGTGGCCAGTTCGTTCTGTATTGCGGCGAAAACAGCAGAAACTGCAAGGTCTGCCTCCTTCTTCTTTATGCCGGCGCTTTCTGCTACAATCTCTACTAATGTTGCTTTGTTCATTATATGAACTCCTTTCGAAATGAAATATTAGGTTAAATAATTATATCACTAAAATAAGTAATAGGCAATTTTTAGCAAAGGTCATAATAAAAAATATGTAAAGAAAAAGGATAATAGTTATCATTATTTTCATAGCCATTCATTATTCTTTTTAATA
>CAZFVM010000154.1:0-2772 GCA_964522305.1 uncultured Oscillospiraceae bacterium | reverse complement strand
CTGTGCCATCAAGGGTAACTATATTTTGGTTGTTGGAGCCATATATACCAAGGGTGTATTTGCTATCCGGGGATGAGGGAAGAACAAGTCTGTCTCCTCCCGACGAAAGGGTCGGTGGTGTGTTCTTTAGGGAATTCAACATGGTCGAAGCATCAACCTTCAGACTGAATGGGATAAAACTGACCAAAAGACAAACCACTAATAAAAGCAACCCAAATTTTCTCAAAAACATTTAAAGTCTCCTAAGTTATATATCTATTAAAAACACGGTGTTTTGCATGCGGAAATAAAGACTCCCCCGAGAAAAATCAGAGTTATCTAATATCTGCCAAGACACAAAAACAAAAAGCTAATATACTCTAATCATACTCGATATTATCTAAGACCCAGGCAGTAAGTTCGTTGGCAGAGGGATGGATGACCATGGATTCTTCGATGGGAGCATAAGAGCCCAAAGGACAATCTGCTTCATCCGCAAAACCATGGTGCAGATGTTCTCTGCCGGCGTTCATCAAATACACAAAGGACTGGACCAGCACAGAAGCGTAATGCCCGACTACATGGGCTCCGAGGATTTTCTTATGCTCGCCGACTATTACCTTGACAAATCCATCGTCTTCGGAACCCCTGGAAATACCCATGGCGTTGCCTGCCGCTACTGCGGAGTAGTAGTTCTTGCCTACCCAGTATTTTTGCCCGCTTGCCTTCGCTTCCTCTTCTGTCATACCTACATGGCCTACTTGGGGATAAGTGAATATCGCCCAAGGAACGGTATTGTAACATGCCTTAACAAGCTGTCTTCCAGATGCTTTGTAAATAAGGTTGCGCATAAAAACATCGGCTTCATAGTTGGCAGTGTGCCTGAAGAGATACTTACCGTTGACATCACCGATGGCATGGATGTGCTTGACATTGGTGTGTAGATACTCGTCGGTCTTTATGTAACCTTTTTCGTCGCACTCTACATCGGTGTTCTCTATCTTGATTAAGTCCGTGTTTGGACGTACCCCCGAGGAAATCAAGATTTCTTGTGCCAAAACCTCGGTGACCTCCCCTGTCTTTGTGTTCTCTAAGGTCAAGTACTTGTTGCCGTCCCTCTTGCCCGAATTGATAATCTTGCTGTCTGTCAAAACGTCTATTCCGTTTGCGGCAAAATTCTTTTGTACAAAGGCGCTTACTTCGTTATCTTCGGTAGATAGGATGCTCGAGCGCATTTCGACTATTGTAACCTTGGTGCCAAAGGAAGAAAACATATGGGCGAACTCTGCTCCTATGGCGCCGCCCCCCACAATAATAAGGCTGTCCCACAGCTTATCCGGATACTTATCACCAAAGAAGGTTTCGCTCACCAGATATCCCGTCTCTTCAATATTGGGAATCGGCGGTACAAAAGACCTGGCTCCGCAGGCGATTATAAACTCTTTTGACTTAATGTCCTCGGAGTAAGTGCCGTCTTTATGAAGTACTCTTACTGTGTTGTTGTCGACAAACTCGGCAACGCCTTTATATACATCGATGTTTTCCGCCCTGTCGAGACTTTTTTCGACTCTTTCACTTATGTCTATCTGTTCCCAAACGCGCCGGGTTATCTTGTCCCAGTCTATCTTGGGAGGCTCGAACTCCAACCCCACCCTATGGGCTGCTTGGGCATCTCTGATTAAATCTGCGGGGTAAACTAAAACTTTGGAAGGTATACAGCCTTTTGTAAGACAGGTCCCTCCAAAACGGGACTTCTCGACAATGGCACACTTCTTACCATAGGAAGCCAACGCCCTGGTCAATAGCATTCCTGCTCCTGTGCCGATAACCAAATAATCATATTTTTTCATAGTTTCCTCCGTTCTTTACTTTAGTGATTCTTAATCGGAAGAGGTTTCTTCATTGGCATCCGAAAACAAACCAACCGCGTCGCTGACATCCAAAACAAACAATATTCCCTTGCCGGGCTGGTCTAAGGATAGTCGTTCCCGTAATGCAGCGGTTATATCCGGGGTTTTCTCTTCGGTGGAAAGAATCATTAGGATTTCTTTTTCCGGCTCAATCATTAGATTGAACAGGGATATCTTTTCTTGGGGAGCTATTCCTCTGCCATGTATAATGGTTCCCCCTCTGGCGCCTGCCGAATTTGCTATATCGATAGCTTCGTCCACACTGCCTTTGTTAAGAATTACAAAAATCGCTTCGTACTTCAACACTCGGTCACCTCCCAAAACAGTCTTGTATTGTTGTTTGCATCTTGTGCTGTCTGTGAATTTGGACAAAGGCATGGTGAATGCAATACCGTTGTTCTTTTCGTTGAGCTTAAATTTTTCGTTAAAAATCCTGAAATAATCGCAGGAAAGGCCCATGGGTATAAGAGCTAACATTATCTCTTTGCGATTGGTCACAAAACCCATCTTGCGTAAAATCGTGCTGGAAACCGTGCCGTCACCGTAGATTACTGTCTTACCTTTTGCCTTTAATTCGGCAGCCAAATCCATAGCGGTGCTTCCCTTGCCGTTTGGCAAAACCGAAACAAATAAAAAGGTGTCGTCAAAAATGTCACTCATCGGAACTAACTCTCCTTTCCATACGCTTTTCTTTATGTTTGAAGATAAGTCCAAGGATTTGTAATGCGACCAAGGGCATCATGGCAACCATGGCGATTACTCCAAACCCGTCTATCAGAACATTTGCCGTGGGGATTTGTCCCGCGGCACCTTGGGCAAATGCCAAGACAAAAGTTGCGGTCATCGGACCGGATGCCACCCCTCCCGAGTCATAAGCTATACC
>CAZFVM010000153.1:0-2778 GCA_964522305.1 uncultured Oscillospiraceae bacterium | reverse complement strand
ACTTATTAATATATATTATCACAATTATTGTTGTATTGTCAACAGTGACACGCCCGAGGTTTTTGGTAATTTAGAGGAAAAAAGCCTGCTTATTTTTGTTAGTCAGCCGGCTTTATTTGTAAATGTTTTTGATTTGTCAACCTAATGTATAGGTTTTTCGATATGCGGTTTTAGTTTTTCCACAAAGCTTTCTAACGCTTTGCCTCTGTGACTGATTTGGTTTTTTTCTGATATGCTAAGCTGAGCAAAGGTCTTGTTGTAAGGAGGAAAGAAAAATACAGGGTCGTACCCAAAAGTCTCGGGCCCTATTATTTGGGTAGTGATTATCCCTCTGCTCTCTCCTCTGGAATATATAATACCGCCGTCGGGAAAATATGCACAGATAACGCTGACAAATCTTGCAGTCCGCAAAGGGGTCGGTACCCCGTCGAGCTTAGTCAAAAGCTTCTCGATATTTTGTCTGTCTGTGGAGTGCTCCCCGGCGTACCTTGCGGAATAAACCCCGGGTTCGCCATTTAAGAAGTCCACTTGAAGCCCGGAATCATCTGCCATCGCTGCTTTGCCGGTCGCCAAACACACCGTCTTTGCCTTATACAAAGCGTTTTGCTCAAAAGTAGGGTTGGTCTCTTCGATTACATCCGAAAACCCCACATCGGCAAGGGATAATAGCTTGATGTGGCGGTCAAAACTCTTGTCAAAACACAGGGCGAACTCATGCACCTTGTTGTGGTTGTAACTGGCGAGCACTATCTCATTGATCTTCATTTAAGCTTCCTTTACTCAAAAAAGGCGGTAATAAACTCCTCGGGATTAAAGGGTTGTAAATCATCTATCCCCTCACCTACTCCGATATACTTGACAGGGATATCAAGCTCTCGCTTTATCGCGAGGATAATCCCTCCCTTTGCCGTTCCGTCAAGCTTGGTCAGCACGATGCCGGTTATGTCGGTGACCTTGCCAAACTCCCGCGCCTGAATCAAAGCGTTTTGACCTGTGGTGGCGTCTAACACCAACAAAGTTTCTTTTGTTGCATCCGGGAGTTCCTTGTCTAATATACGATTTATCTTGCCCAACTCGTTTAGCAAATTCGACTTGTTGTGAAGCCTGCCTGCGGTGTCTACAATCAAAACATCGATGTCCTGCCGCTTTGCTGCACCAATTGAATCAAAAACTACTGCCCCCGGGTCTGCTCCCTCTTTTTGTTTGATTAAAGGCGCCCCTGCCCTTTGTGCCCAGATTTCTAACTGTGCAATGGCAGCTGCTCTAAAAGTGTCGGCAGCGACTAACATGGTCTTCTTGCCCTTTTTGGTAAGTCCGGCGGCTATTTTGCCTATTGTGGTGGTCTTGCCCACACCGTTTACACCTATGACCAATAATACAGACAAGTCACCGACCGGGTCCGGCTCTTCGCCTTCTCCGATGATGTCTTTGAGAATCCGGAAAAATTCGACCCTTGCGGTTTCGGTATCTTTTATCTTCTTTTCTTTTAAGGTTTCTCTTAAGGTTTCCACAATCTCATCCGAAGTAACCCCCCCTACATCCGCCATAATCAGCACTTCGAAGAGCTCTTCGTAGAAGTCTTCGTCAACCTTGTCATAACTGGAAAAAAGGCTGTCTATCGGTGCCAATAGTGCATCCTTTGTCTTTTGCAGTCCTCTTTTTAATTTATCAAAAAAGCTCATTCGCTGATATACTCCTTAAGGTTTTCTTCTAACCGCGGCATGTTTAGCTCGATGTAGTCAGAAATGCCCTTTTGCCGCATGGTTATTCCGTATAATGTATCCGCTCTTTCCATTGTGCCTCGTCTGTGGGTAATAAGAATATACTGGGTGCTTTCGCTGTTTTGTCTTATGTAATCCGCAAACTTTACTAAGTTAACATCATCCAAAGCGCTTTCGATTTCGTCAAAAATACAAAACGGCGCCGGGTTTACCTTTTGCAAAGCAAGATAAAGGGCGATGGCGGCAAAGGATTGCTCCCCGCCGGACAGCAATGAAATATTGCGAACACTCTTTCCCGGTGGTTTTATTATTATTTCTATACCGCAATCCAAAGGATATTCGGGATCGGAGAGCTCCAGATAAGCGCTGCCCCCGCCAAAAAGCTGAGTGAACACCGCACCGAACTCCGTGTTTATCTTATCAAACACATCCAAAAAAGTTTGTTTCATCTCGGAGTTGAGCCTTGAGATCGCTTGGTCGAGACTTCTCCCCGACTTTTTTAGATCCTCGGTCTGGGTGGTAAGGAAATCAAAGCGCTCTTTCTCCCGACTGTATTCCTCCACTGCATTTACATTAATAACTCCCATGGAGCGAATTTTGCTCTTCAAGGTGTTGAGCCTGGTGGTTGCTTTGTCCATTTGCTCTGAAGGCAACCTATGCTTGACCGCCGAGGAATAGGTCAACTCATAACCGTCCCAAAGCTTGTTTGTTATATCCTCAAAGCTATCGTTGAGCTTACTCTGTCTGGACTCTAAAGTCATATGTCGACGGAACATATCGTCTTTGTCGGATTGTAATGACTTTAGCTTGTCCCTTTGGGTGTTAATTTCTTTATCGATATTTTCTTTGCCGTAAGTCATCTTTTTAAGCTCGTCTTCATGAAGCTTTATCTCAAGGGCGATACTCTCCATATCCAGACCCTGTTTTTGTATATCGGAAGTCCTAAGATCGATAGTCGACTCGGTCTGTTCGGTTTGTCTTTGCAGCTCAACGAGGGTAATCCGATATTCTTGGAGCTTGTCCTTTGTTCTTTCTATCTTTTCTCTAAGGGTGTGGA
>CAZFVM010000152.1:0-2802 GCA_964522305.1 uncultured Oscillospiraceae bacterium | reverse complement strand
CTATGAAAAAGAACTTAAAAAGCTTGATTATGGTGGCCGTTTTGGTGCTTTTGGTTGCCTTAATAGTTATCCCCATTCAGGCCGCTGCTTCGAGTATAAACCTTATCGACAAAGACGGAGCTGAATGGACAAATGTGGAAGCCAATGGCAACGATGTCGCCTTTAACTTTGATGGCGGAAAGCTAACTGCCACAGCTCCGGGTTCCTGGCCATATGTGCTCGGCGTTTATAACACACCTGTTACTTTGGTTGAGAATGATAACCCCAGAATCAAAATAAAGTTCACAGTAGCGGATGATAAGGCTGCCGCTTCTATCAGATTGGTAGCCGGTGAGTCCGGGCAGTCCATATATGTGCATCACTTTGTAGAGGGCGCATCCTATGACGGATCGGGCGATATCCTTGCCGGTACTTATACTTTGGATTTACCCTTCTTTGAGTTAAAAGCTTTTGACGGTAATGCAGCGAATGAATGGGTTGGCACCAAGGACTTTGAGATGACAGACGGCGCAGTGAACTTTGATAGAGTTCAGGTCTGGTGTTCCGGACATTCGGATGCTATAACCGTGACCATTGACTACTTCGAGATTTATTATGCCGATGAAGAAGGCGATCCGGAGGATTCCGAGCCTGAAGAGTCCTCAAAACCCGAAGAGTCCTCAGAACCCGAAGAGTCTTCAAAACCCGAAGAATCCTCAGAACCCGAGGAAACCAAAGAGCCGGAAGTATCTTCAAAACCCGAAGAGTCCGATCCAAAACCCCAGCCCGGTGACAAAGGAATCATTACCTTAGCTGTTTTTGCCGCGTTGACCATCGGAGCCGGTGGATTGATATCCAGGAAAAGACGGAGTAAATAATTTAGTAAAATAGCGATTGGGCTGTAAAACAGCCGGATAAAATATTGCACAAAAACGCCCTTGAATTCAGCAAGAAAAGCTGTTTTCAAGGGCATTTATATCATTTTGGAGTTGAGTTTTTGTATAGTTTGTCGTCGAGATGTACTTTTGTTACACCCTCTTGTTTTATGTTTTTTACCCATAAAGAATCAAAATTGCGTTATAGCGGTTGAATATAGGATAAAGCCGTGTTAGAATAGCTTAAAATGATAGTAGGATAAAAACAAAACTAAGCGATAAACCCGAGTTTGGCGTATGTACTTACTAAAAAACCGGTTGTATCGATAAATAAAAGATTATAAAAATACAATCGGAAGGATTTTACCTTCCGATAACAAAGCAAAACGGAGGAGAAAGATGAACCAAAGCTATTACCAATGCTCTCCCCTACCGAAGGTAGAAAGCCCACGTCTTTGGCCGGAGAGTGAACCGGATTACGAAAAGAAACAGAATTTAGTAGCAGGATTGCCCCAGAGGATTGAATCTACCTTCCCTGTACCGGACACCCATCAAACCGAATACTTTAACACCCCGGCAAACCAACCTCGACTTACCGACGGAGTGTTTGGGTCCTTAGATTATCTGGACCCTGCCTGGCACCACTTTTTGGGAGGTGTGGGTAGGTATATCTATTATGACCTAACAAACACATCCACAGTTTATGGTTTTGAAATGGGGTTTTTGTTTGCTCCCTCTCTTTGGATAAGACCTCCCGTGCTTGTGACTTTTGAGGTATCCGAGGACGGTGAGGGCTGGGAAATACTGAGAAAAGCCCAAACCCGAGATATGTTTGACAAAAACTCTAAAGAAAACAAAAAAGTAGTACTGAAAGTCACTCTGGATTCACCTAAAAAAGCGAGGTTTGTTCGGTTTTATCTTCCCATTGGACCCCACGCTTATATTGATGAAATAGAAGTCTATGGTACAAAGGCTATAGCCCCTGCGGCTTTGGAGGTTGTACCTTCCCTCGAAAAAGCTGTGGTATACCCCGAAAAATTTGCTGCTCCCGAAGACCTGGGAGGTATAAACAATGTAATCTTAACCTACACTTGTTCTTATCCCAAAGTCAAACGAGGCAGACATACCGAGACTGATTTGCTGCCCTATGTGGCGTATCTGGATAAAGAAGGCAATATCAAGGATACCTTCTTTGACAGCTATCTTTCTCTTCCTTGTACCGGACCCGGACCCTCCGGTGCCAATATGCAGGCGGGGAACCTTATATTCTCGGATTGGCAGTATTATATAGACGACCAATTCCATCCCGATGCCAACATAAACGCGCTGGAGAAAACAGTAGAGAAGGTAAAAACTGTCTTAAACAAACCGGACTATACCGTCACGGTGTTCTTGTCCATACTCAGACCCATGGAAGGGCAAACCGACTTCGGAGATATAGACGGCAGTGGTGTAAGCCTTGACTTTAGTAAACTTGAGCATAGAAAAAAGGCGGCAAAATGGCTTGTCGACGAGCAACTTCGCAGATTTAACCAAGGTAAGTTTAACAACTTGAAGCTCTGGGGGTTCTATTGGTACGAGGAGAGTATAAACGGGGATGACGATGCCGAGATGGAGCTGCTCCATTATGTCACCGATTATGTCCGCTCTCTAGGATACCTAAACATTTGGATTCCCTATTATCAAGCCCAGGGGTTCCACGAATGGGCGAAGTTTGGGTTTGATGCCGCTTGTCTGCAACCAAATTATATGTTTAATGCAAACGCCACCGAGAGCAGAGTTTATGAATGTGCAGACCTGGCAAAGAAGCTGGGGATGTGTGTAGAGATGGAGATAGACGGTCGCTCGATAACCCAACCGGAATGGAGGGCTCGATATATAGGTTATCTCCGAGGGGGGGTAAAAACCGGGTATATGAAAGAGGGAATAAAAATGTATAATTTTAAAG
>CAZFVM010000151.1:0-2816 GCA_964522305.1 uncultured Oscillospiraceae bacterium | reverse complement strand
ACATGTCCGGTCTCTTCCTGATATGCGGATATAACATCCCTCATGTAATCTAATACTTCAAGGGAGAACTCCTGACCTATCGGAGTGGTTATATCTTCGCCGAGGAAGTTAAGACAGGCTTCGTTCATGCCGATTAAGCCGATGGTGTTGAAGTGGTTGTACCAATACTCATCTGTTCTGTCCTTTACATCCTTGAGGAAATTGGCAGAATAAGGATACATTCCCTTTAAGGTCTGAACTTCGATGGTCTTGCGCTTAACTTCCAAGCTCTCTTTGGCTGTGTCCATGAGCCTCTTTAGTCGATTATAGAAATCTTCTTTGTCCTTTGCCAGATAGGCTATTCTGGGCAGATTGATGGTTACAACCCCGATAGAACCGGTCAAGGGGTTGGAGCCGAACAGTCCGCCTCCCCTCTTTCTGAGCTCGCCGGTGTCAAGTCTCAAGCGGCAGCACATGGAAAGGGCGTCTTCGGGGGAAAGATCACTGCTTACATAGTTGGAGAAATAGGGGATTCCGTATTTGCAGGATATGTCGATAAACTTGTTGATAACCGGGCTATCCCAATCAAAATCCTTGGTTACGTTAATGGTCGGTATCGGGAAAGTAAACACTCTGCCCTTCTTATCCCCTTCCATCATTACCTCACAGAATGCTGTGTTGAATATATCCATTTCTGCTTGGAAATCACCATAGGTGTCTTCCATTTGCTTGCCGCCGATAATAACCGGCTCGTCTTTGAGCATCTTGGGAGGCTTTATATCGAAGGTGAGGTTGGAGAAAGGACACTGGAATCCTACTCTTGTAGGAACATTCAGATTGAAAATAAACTCTTGGAGAGCTTGTTTTACTGTCTTGTAATCTAAATTATCGTATCTGATAAAGGGTGCGCAGTAAGTATCAAAGCTGCTCCATGCCTGTGCTCCTGCTGTTTCGCCCTGGGTGGTGAATGTGGAGTTGACCACTTGGCCCAAGAAAGAACGCAGATGCTTTGCCGGGAGGGACTCTACCTTACCGGGTACTCCGCCAAAACCGTTGATTAAAAGCTGCTTTAAATCCCAGCCTGCGCAATAAGGTCCAAAGAATCCGAGATCATGTATATGAAGGTCACCGGAAATATGGGCGTTTCTTACTTTGTCGGAATATACCTCGTGTAACCAATACTGCTTTGTAAAGGCTTCTCTGATATAGTTGTTCATTCCGTTGATGGACTTTTGGGCATTGGCGTTCTCTTGAATGCGCCAGTCGTTATCCCCAAGATAGTTCTTGAACATATCTATGGTTGCACCGATAAGGGCGTTGGATTGTCTCGCACCGTGCCTCTTCTCTCTATATAGAATGTATGCCTTGGCTGTCCTGACATGACCGTTCTCTATCAGTACCTTCTCTACCAAATCCTGTATAGACTCGACATCAACGATCTGATCGTGATACATATCCTCTGCAAGAGCTACTACTTGGTTTGAAAGTCGCTCTGACATGGACCAATCATCTCCGCCAACTGCCTTTGCCGCTTTAAAAATCGCTCTGGTTATCTTCTCCGGATAAAACGGAACTAAACTGCCATCGCGCTTTCTTATTGTTGTAATCATAATTGGTTACCTCTCTGGTTACGCCGGTGAATTCTCCTGTGGAGTGAGGTCATTATACTATATATAGTGGTGCGATGCAATAGAGATACGATATATTGTTGCACAACTATTGTAAATAATGTTTGAACTACTCGCGTCTCATCTTTTGACAAACCGCATTTTTGGGGTGATATGGGTGTTTTGCAGGTTATTTTGTACAAAATGTCCTAAATTTAATATACGCTTTCCCTATCTATCTCTACCACAGCATATAGTGTCCGGTCATATTCTTTAATAAGGTCAAAAACCCTTGTCTTTAGCTCCGGCTCCGGTATGTCCGACTCGTAGGGAACCACCATATCAAAGATGACCTTGGTATTCTTTTCACCTTTAACTAAGCGAAAATCGTGAATAGTTATTTTTTTGTCGATAGTATAAAGCAAACCTTCTATATCGCTTTTGACCCTTTGAGTCTTCTTGTCCATTATCGCTATCGGATCCATATGTATTATTACCTGACATCCGGTAACTTCGGTGATTTCTCTTTCGATATTGTCTACCACATGATGTATCTCTAAAAAATCCGAATCCTCCGGAACCTCTGCATGCAAAGAAACCATCTTTTTGTTGGGTCCGTATTCATGGATTATAAGGTCGTGCATCGCCGCTACTTCAGGATAACTCAAAACTATCTCTTCAATTTCTGCAATAAGCTTTGGGTCCGGTGGCGCCCCCAATAGCGGCTGCATTGTTTCTTTTGCAGACTTTAGTCCCGAGTAAAAAACAAAAACCGAAACCAACAGAGATACCCACCCATCGATATTTATATCAAAAAATCCTGCCAGCAACAGGGCTGTCAAAACCGCTGTTGTTGCGACACAATCGGCAATACTGTCCCGAACCAAAGCCCTTATTGCTTCCGAGCCGATACGGTTGCTTATAGAGAGGTTATATATTGCCATATACCCTTTTATCCCTATAGATAACACTAAAAGTATTACCCATACTAAGGAAAAATCAATATCCTCCGGAGTGATTATCTTGGTAATGGAGGTATGAAAAAGCTCAACCCCCACTATCATGGTTATCAAAGATACTATCAATCCTGCTATATATTCTATTCTTCCGTGACCGTAGGGGTGCTCTTTGTCCGGTTTTTGTTCTGCCAAAGAAAACCCGAAGGCTATAACTACACAGCTTCCTATGTCCGTAAGATTGTTGAAAGCATCGGCGATCATAGATACCGAT
>CAZFVM010000150.1:0-2844 GCA_964522305.1 uncultured Oscillospiraceae bacterium | reverse complement strand
CGTAGGTCTCTTCAACAATTCCATTGACAGAGCCGAGATATCTTTGCTGCCCCTTAAAATGTCGTTGAGAAAATTTAACCACCGTCAAAACCAAAATTGCTGTTATAGGAATAATTCCCAAAGCGATTAAAGTGAGCTCCCAACTAATAGTAAGCATCATTATTAGGACTCCGATAACGCTGATAGTGGAAGTTATAAGCTGAGTGATGCTTTGGTTCATGCTGTTGTTGAGGGTGTCAACATCGTTTGTAATGCGGGATAACACATCTCCGTGGCTGGTCGCATTAAAGTAACTCATGGGCAGGCGATTTATCTTTTGCATTATCCGATTTCGCAGGTTATAAGAAACCTTAGCTGAAATTCCCGACATTATGTAACCTTGAAAAAACATAAAAGAAGCAGAGATTACATAAAGACCTATGAGAATAAATATTATCTCTGCAATATAGTCGAAGTCTATTCCACCCTCGCCGCCGGTGATTTGGCTCATAAGACCTCTTTGCAATTCGTCGATAGCCCTCATTAGAATCTTGGGACCTATTATGTTAAAAACCGTGGAAATTGCAGCAAACACAGCTACGGTGAGCAAGAGCCATTTGTGGGGTTTTAGGAAAGAGAAAAGTTGCCCTATGCCTCGTTTGAAATTCTTTGGCTTGTCCCCTGCCATCATTCCTCGTGGGCCCGGTCCTCCGCCGGGTCCGCGAAATCCGCCCTGTCTCTGGGAGGATTGGTTTTGGTTTTTTTGATTTTGTTTGTTCATGCCAATTCCTCCGCTGACAACTGGCTTTCGGCTATCTCCCGATATTCGGGACAAGTGGAGAGCAACTCCCCATGGGTTCCCTTGCCTACCATCTTGCCATCGTCTAATACTATTATCTGTTCTGCGTTCATAATAGTGCTAACCCGCTGTGCCACAATAAGCACCGTTGAGTCGCCGGTATATTCCTTCAACGCATGCCTGAGGGCTGCGTCGGTCTTGAAGTCCAGTGCAGAAAAACTGTCATCAAATATATAGATAGGAGGTTTTTTGACCAACGCCCGAGCTATGGACAATCTTTGCTTTTGTCCTCCCGAAACGTTTACCCCTCCTTGGGAAATCTCGGAATCTATGCCCAACTCTCTGCTACTGACAAACTCGGTGGCCTGAGCGACCTCCAATGCTAAAAGAATCTCTTCTTTTGTTGCATCTTCTTTACCATAGGCGGTATTTGACTCGATGGTGCCGGAAAAAAGCATTCCTTTTTGGGGAACATAGCCGATATTATCTCTGAGAAACTCCTGGTTATAATCCCGAATATCTGTCTCGTCTATGTAAATACTGCCCTGAGTCACATCATAAAATCTGGGGATGAGCTTAACCAAAGTGGATTTTCCGCTGCCGGTTGCCCCGATGAAAGCGGTGGTCTGCCCGGGATGTGCCGTAAAGGAAATACCTTCTATGGCTCTTTCTTGAGCGTTTTCATACCTAAAACACACATTTAAAAACTCAACCTTACCAATAATCTTCTCTTTTGTCACCGGGGTTTCGGGGTCTTTGATAGTAATGGGGTTGTTTAAAACTTCGCTTATTCGGGCTGCAGAAACCATGGCTCGAGGTACCATAATAAACATCATGGAAATCATCAAAAAGGACATTATAATCTGCATTGTATATTGAGTGAACGCCATCATATCCCCGATTTGCAACGAGGAGGCAGCTATCTCTTTCGCTCCTACCCAGACGACAGTAAGAGAAACCGTGTTCATAATAAGCATCATTATAGGCATCATAAGTGCAAGGGAACGCTGGACAAACCTGGAAGTGTCCCGCAAGTCCGCGTTGGACATCTCGAAACGGGCTTCTTCTTTGTCTTCGTTGCCGAAGGCTCGGATAACCATGAGCCCGGAAAGATTCTCCCGGCTCACCAAGTTTAATCTATCGATAAGTTTTTGTAAAATTTTGAATTTGGGCATGGCAACTGCCATCAAAACCATTATTACCCCCAACAAAAACACAACGGCAACAGCTATAATCCAGCTCATGGAAACGCTGTTTTTTAGCGCCATGACCACGCCACCTATCCCCATAATTGGAGCATATAACATCATACGAATACCCATCATGATTAACATCTGTACCTGCTGAATGTCGTTGGTGGAGCGCGTAATAAGGGAAGCGGTGGAAAAACGGTCATACTCTGCCTCGGCGAAGGAGTTGACTTTGGCAAAGACATCTCGCCGCATCTTTCTTGCTATCCTGCTTGAAATAATAGTGGCAACAAACCCCACTGTAATGGCAGCGAGAACGGACAAAAACGCCACTCCCAACATCTTTAACCCTACAAATAATATATAGTTGTATTGGAAATCAGACAGGTCTGCTCCCAGCTCCTTATAATATAACCCGGACAAGGCAGCACTTATCTGTTCTGACAGCCAATGGTTGTCCTGTGCTTTTGATATATATGTCGCCTTTACCTCTGTGGGAAGAGACTGTAGCATTGGTATAATTCCATAAAGCTCGGTGATAACAAGGTTGTTTATCCCCTCTTTTGGGTCATTGGCGAGGTTTTCCCCACTTTCTCCTTGTTGCTGTGCCATCATGTCCTGCAAAAACAAAACCAAAGCATAAGCAGAATCGGCATACAGATCATCTGCTTCCCTTTTTGCTTGTGACGAAAGGTCAAAAATAAGATAATAATCGGTTTCAGAAACTCCGGGATACTTATCGGATATACTGTTTTGCGAATCAGACCCTACGGGTTTGTAATCATAAAAGGACAGAAAGGTATCGACTTTTTCAGAAGGTAAAAAAGGTTTTATAAGCTCTATTCCTTTGGCAGAGATAACTTCAGGCGCTCCTCT
>CAZFVM010000149.1:0-2897 GCA_964522305.1 uncultured Oscillospiraceae bacterium | reverse complement strand
TTGTAAAGTTTGACGAATACGGGTTGAGCTAACACGCTCACCATTTAGTTCAATGGTGTTTAAATCGGTGACCTGAAAGCCATAGTTGCGCAAAAACTCGCTATTGCCTTGGCGGTTTTTACCAAAGTGAAAGATATTGCGCCGTCACCTAAAATGCCATCAGGACTTTTTATGGCAACACAACCACCTCGATTAAAGGCGGTGGGTGCAGGAAGGGACCCGCCCCCCGTTACCATATGTATTTTCTTTATTATGACCGCTCCGCTGACTACCTTTTCTTCCATGGCGTGATAGTTGTCATCACCCGGTCTAGTGAATTTAACATCATATCCGCCTGCGTTGAGAGGCTTTGTCTTTGTCCAGGTGTCCGATGCTTGATGCTTGTATTCAACTATAATTGAGTTCTTTAGACTCTCGTACCCGCTTGCCATGGAGAAATTAACTGTTTTGTATTGCTTGTTATAATCCGATGTTTGATTTGCGTTGCAAATAATCCAGGAATTATTAAAAACTTTTTTGTCTTCCCAATGAGCTTTTAGAGTTGTATTCCTTGGTGTTTCATAGTATTCCCCTTCACTCATTTGCAGACCGCTATCTTCATCAAACCAACCGACGAACCTAAAGAGATTATGTGTAGGCGAAGGGGGGAATCCGGAAACTTTTTCGTCAAACACCACTGTCTTTGTTGTAGTCGGGGCGCCATAACCCGGGTCAAAAGTTATTGTATACTCTTTTGGAGCCCAGGTTGCAAAGAGCGGTAGGTTATGTGAGGGCATCTTTTGATTTTCAAAGGTAAAAGGCGTATAGTCAATTGCATAAATCCACCCGGTAAAGGTGTAACCTGCACGCTCGGGATAAACCGGGAATAATATAGAGCCCGGCAAATATTCCTGCGGACTTATTGGCTCTCCGCCCTTTGTATTAAAAGTAACATAGTATACCGGGGCAGGCTCTGCAAGCTTATAAGTAACTATATAGTTTATAGAATGCTCTGTTTGAACAATATCAGGGGATATATCCGTGATTATTGCGTCATCTCCTGCTTTTTGTCTTACATATGCATTCAAATCACCTAAATTGGGGACTGTTCTTGACTTAAACTTAATAGTCACCGGCTCTATACTAATAATTCCGACGAAGGAACAGGTAGCTGTTTTTGTAAGGTCTGTATAGTTTGCCGTAAGAGCTATGCTTGACCCATACTTTGCCAAGAACTCTAAATTTATGACACTGTTTAGGTCAAAAATATTGCCCTCTGCATCTGTCAGGTTATTAAATGAAGTGTACTGACTTGTAGCAAAATCATCTTTACCACTTTGCTTAAGATTGTCAAAATTAAAGGCTTTTCCATATTGGGTCTTGAGAACATAATTGTCGGTTGTGGTGCCGTCTATATTATGGACACCGTTGATAACCGCTGTGTAAACCTTTGGGGCGATATCGAACAAGTACAACCTGTCGGAGGAGACGCTCAGCTCGGTTGATTCACCTTGATATCCTATCACTTCTCCGTATCTCAGGTTGGTCCCGTTATCGTCGTATGCAAAGTAATTAATCAAACCAAGAATCTCTGCTTGTTTTGGCAAATCGAAGATATCAAGCCGTGAGTATCTATCGCTCCATATGGTTTGATACCCCTCTTCGAGGTTACCCACAGCGACACTCACATTGAACTTCTCGCTTCGCTCTGTTGTAGTCATATTAGTCCAAATAACGGGCACGGTTATGTCTGTGTCGTACTTGCTGAAAGCAAGCTTGTCCACCTTCCAAACTATCCGCATGGCAGCTTGGATATATCTGACCCCTGTATCCGGAACATCAACACTTATTACTCCCTTGTTATTTATTTTGAACCTGGAGTCGTTGAAAGTAATATGATAATTCTCGAGAGGATAATTCTTGATGCTCTTTTGCCCCGTTACCAAGTCTATTGTCTTCATGTCACGATATGCCTGGGGCATAGTCATAGTGATGCCGTTGGAACTGTCCGAATCTTCATCATCTATGTACAAAACATCGTCCTTGGTAGGCTGAAAGGAAAAGTCATATACATTTTGCCGCGCTCCCACCGTAAGCAAAGGGAATTCCCCGTCATACAAGGTGGGCTCATACACGAATTTGTCATCAAAAGCTTGGGCTTTGAACTTCACGGTTATATATAGCCCAAAGTCGATATACAGCGCTCCCAACATCTCTTCCGTCACGTTCCAACTCTGGGTGTTTGCCGGTCTGAGCTTTTGATATATATATACGAAATAGCCATATATCTTTATGTAGGGACCGAACTCGACATTGGCACCGACACTGGCAATCTTTGTGCTGATTATTCCCACTGCCAGCTCTGCCTTTATGCCAACTTTCAACCCCAATGTCCCCATTATACAGAATTGGAAGCCGAATCTTTCGTCGATTAAGTCGATTTCGCTGGAGCCTGCTTCTTTCTCAAAAACATGGACCCAGAAAGTATATCGCTTGCCGACTTCATATTCTATGTCTGCACCAATCGCTATGTTTACATGGGCGCGGACAATGAAATTGAGGTCTATTCTGATGGCTACTATTTTGACATGAAATTCTTTTGAAAATAGTTGTTTGTTGAAAAGTTCTACCCAGGAGCTTTCTTGATTTATCATCTCGGTGTAACGATCCATCAATTGCTCTAAGCCAACCTTAGCTTCTACTTTGTCTTTTGCTGTAAAAACATCCCTAAAAGAAGAGCTTACATCCTCTGCTTTTAGAGCTGCTTCCAGTTGATCCATGGAGTATTCCACCCCACCCACTTCTACTTTTGGCAACTGATTCTTTAGAGCATTTATTTTATCGAGGATGCCTTCTTCGTCCGGCTCACCGGTTTTCATCAGTACATCAAGCTTTGACGCTAGTTTGTCTATCTGTCT
>CAZFVM010000148.1:0-2908 GCA_964522305.1 uncultured Oscillospiraceae bacterium | reverse complement strand
GCTTTGGAAACCTTGGGGAACAACCCTGTCGTGGATATCAAAGGAGACTATATCTTTCTGTTCACTTCCGGTAACGATAAGACTCCGGATGTAATCTCGGGTCAAATCGGGGGCGACCTTTTGATGGTGGGCGGTAAAGTAAAGGTGGATGACACTACCATAGGCGGCAACATCAGGGGACTGGCTTATGATATAGAAATCGACAATACCCGTACCAAAAACATCACCTTTGCCGCTTTGAACCTGGACGTGGGGAAAAATGCATACTTAGATGCCTTATATTTTTGGGGTACCGAGCTAAACTTTGCCGGCAACTGTGATTACCTCGAAGCCAATGCCAATACTGTGTATATATATGGCACCATCACCGCAGAGGTTGTAATCTATGCCGATACCGTATATATAGTCGAGGGAGCAGATTTCGAAAAAGCTACAATCCACAGCACAAACCCGCCTTATTATGTTGACCAAACAAATGTGCGTCACAACATCTCGGCAGCCCCTTCTTTGGCAGAAAAAATCACTCACAAGAAGACTCCCGGTACCTTAGAAAAGAGCTTTGCTAACCTAAAGTATAAGCTTCCCGCGATTATCTTGTTTGTCCTTGTTTTGTGCTTATTTCTCGGCAAAGCTTTGGACGACGCCGGAGAAATGTTTCGGGAGAAAAAAGGGGGAATGGCAGGCTATGGACTGCTGGGAACCTTTGTTACCCCTACCCTGGCACTTGCTCTCGTTGCAGGAGGATATACCTATTATGCGGGGTTGGCGTTGGGGTTGTTGTTCGGCTTGATTCTTACAATATCCACAGCCTTTTTCGCAGCCTCCATAGGCAGATTGTATCTGCCCAACCTTAACAAATACCTGTCCTCTCTAATCGGTGCCTCTATTGTCACGGTCTTGTCGATATTTGGGTTTGTGGGGGTTGTTATCAGTATATTATCCTTGGTCTATACCTATGGATATATCCTGCGCACCTTCCTCAAGAAAGACAAGCCAAAACAAGAGGATATCTTACCCCCCTTATAAGTCTTTTGAGCCGTCTTTGTAATTAAGGCGGCTTTATTTATACAAACACGAACAGGAGAACAAAATGGAACTTTACATCATCAGACATGCCGACCCGGATTACGAAAACGACACAATAACCCCCTATGGAAAAGAACAAGCGGATTTACTCGCAAAGCGTATTGAAAAGTTAAATCCCGACTTTATATATTCCTCCCCCAGAGGCAGAGCAATAGCCACAGCAAAGCCCAGCTGCGAATTATTGGGCAAGGATTTTACCATAGAAGAGTGGACCACCGAAAAAATGAGATATATGAGGATTCCCGATCTCAACGACAAAAAAACCTTAGAAAACACCTGGTCTTTTAGCTTTGACAAAGGGTTGTATGAATATGAAGACTTTGCAGAGCATGATAGAATGGAGCATATACATGACATGGTGGCGGCTTCCGATGAGTTTTTGGCTCGTCACGGGTATATAAGAGAGGGGCTTTATTATAAGATAGATAAACCCAATGACGACAAAATAGCCGTTTTTTGTCACGGAGGGTTCGGCGCTGCTTGGATAGCCCACCTTGTTTCTCTGCCTCCGACGTTGGGATGGCTGCACTTTATCATGGGGACTACCGCCGTAACAAAAGTTCGGTTCGACAACAACGAATCCGGCTATACCTTCCCAAGGATGCCCTACTTTGGGGATAGAGAACATCTTAAAAAATCATAACAGCCTGCCTTTTTGTTTACAATCCCTTAGCCTTTTTATCCAACCCCTGTCTTGATTTCGTAATAATTTGAATGGTATAATCTTTGTACAGTATTTAGACAGGGGCTTCACATGGCTTTCGACGAATTTGCGACCTATACAATCGGAGTTTTGGGCACCATAGGGCTATGCTCTATGTATCTATTTGATGACCGAAAGCTCATTTTATTGGCAGAAATGGTGGGGACCTTCTTCTTTGTCCTCCACTTTATAATGTTGGATGCTCCCACGGGTGCGGCGCTCAACGCCGTTGCTTTCTTTTCTGCCGTGGTGTATTACCAACACGGCAAGAAATTCTTTGACCACATAGCTTGGATGTGGGTCTTTGTCGGAGTCAGCATAGTCGCCGGGGTAATTACCTGGGAGGGTTATTATTCCATCTTCCCTCCCCTTGCGATGACCTTGTCCTTGATCGGTACCTATCTAAAGAACACACGGCTGATAAGACTTTTACTCTTTGTCTCTATACCCCCCTGGCTGGTGTATAATATTATTGTCGGCTCGGTACCCGGAATAGTAACAGAGATAATAATGCTTTTGTTTGTAATCTCCGCTATAGTCAGATTTGATATTCTCAAAAAAGAAGAGAAGACAAAAAGTCTATAAAAGACATTTGTCTGAGGTATTTAATTGGAATTATATGATGTGATAACCCTTATAATAGGGGCATTGGGTACTATATCATTAGTATCCATGTTTTTTTTCAACGAGCGCAAAAAGATACTGGTGATGCAGGTAATCGGCTCGGTGTTTTTTTGTATCCATTATATAATGATGGGGGCTTCTACCGGTGCGGCACTAAACGGCATCGCAGCTGTCAGGGCAGTTGTTTTTTATCATAGAGACAAGAAGTTCTTTGACCACAAAGCCTGGCTTTTCTTGTTTGTTGCCATATGCGTTGCAGCAGGTTGGTTGACTTGGAGCGGTTATATTTCGCTGCTCCCAACCGTGGGCATGATAATAGCCACCTTCGGCATGTATATGAAAAGGCCGCGAAACATCAGAATCCTCAGTTTTATATCCTCTCCTCCTTGGCTGGTATATAATATAATCAACCAATCTTTCCCTGCTATGATAACCGATATTTCCCTTATGGTCTCCATCTTGGTCGGGATAATAAGATATGATATTTTACCCCGT
>CAZFVM010000147.1:0-3010 GCA_964522305.1 uncultured Oscillospiraceae bacterium | reverse complement strand
GACGGTCAAAAGAGCGACAGCTCTTTACAAAGACAAGGATGAATGGCAAAAATTAACCAAGCGGGTTATGCTCCACGATTTCTCCTGGAGGATATCAGCGGGGCACTATATCGATTTATACAAAAGCCTATAGCCATTACATAACAAAAATGAGTCAGACATTATCTTTTTAGGATATTATATATATTTTCTCAAAACTAACCTTCGAAAGGAAAACAGAATGAAAAAAGAACAAAAGAACAACATAAAAGAAGCGTTGAACGGTAAGTTGTCGCGATACTTTGGGACAACTCCCAAGGAAGCGACGGCAGATCAGCTTTACAAAGCTGTGGTTTATACCGTTCGAGATTTGCTGGCACAACAATACCAGGTTTTTAAGTCTGAGGTAAAACAAAAACAGGCAAAAACCGTGTATTATCTGTGCATGGAGTTTTTAATGGGGCGCAGTCTGCGGAACAATTTAATGAGCCTTGATCTTGAAGAGGAATACGGCAATATAGTAAAATCCTATGGCTTTGACCTTCAGGAACTATATGACTTTGAGCCGGATCCGGGACTGGGCAATGGTGGATTGGGACGGTTAGCTGCCTGCTTTATGGATTCTTTGGCGTTTCAAGGATATCCGGCGAGAGGGTATTCGATATGTTACGAATATGGAATATTCAAGCAACGGATTATAGACGGAGAGCAGGTAGAGCTACCGGATGTTTGGTTACCCGGCGGCGAAGCCTGGCTTATTCCTCGGCAGGATAAGGCAATTTCTGTTAAGTTTGGCGGGAAGATAAAAGAAACCTGGACCGAAGACGGCCACCACAAGGTTCTTCACGAAGACTATGATGAAGTAGAAGCGGTACCTTATGACATGCTAATCCCCGGGGACAAGGGAGAGAGTGTAGTTTCTCTTAGATTGTGGAGAGCTCGTGACACAAGAAATTTTAATATGGATTTGTTTTCTCAGGGTCAATATGTGAAGGCAGTTGAAGAAAACACCTTGGCGGAGACCATATCAAAGGTTTTGTATCCTTCCGACAATCACCACGAGGGGAAGCTTTTGAGATTGTCACAGCAGTATTTCCTAGTGGCTGCATCATTGCACAACATCATTGACAACCATCTTGCCCAATACAAGACTCTAAGAAACCTGCACGAAAAAGCGGCAATACATATAAACGACACTCATCCTGCGTTGGTTATCCCGGAGCTTATGAGAATTATGTTAGACGAACATAATTATTCTTGGGAGGATGCTTGGTATATTACGACAAACGCTGTCAGCTATACCAACCACACCATAATGCCGGAGGCATTGGAGACCTGGAACGAGGAGTTATTTAAATACAAACTCCCCAGGCACCATACAATAATTAAAGAAATCAACGAGCGTTTTTGCAGAGATGCCTGGAACTTACATCCGGGTAATTGGGACAAAGCGTGCAAACTTTCCATTATCGAGCAGGGAATGATAAAGATGGCAAACCTTTCGGTGGTGGGTTCCCATAAGGTCAATGGCGTAAGCAAACTTCACTCGAATATATTGGCGAACATAGTATTCAAAGATTTTTCCAATATGTATCCCGACAAGTTTACCAATGTAACAAACGGTATAACCTACCGCAGATGGTTGGTAAACAGCAATCCTTTGCTTGCAAAACTACTAGACGATACCATAGGCACTGCTTACAGGAAGGATTCAAATGAGTTACTCAAGCTCTTGGATCACAAAGACGACAAGAATGTACTTTTTGCTTTGGAAAAGATAAAGAGACAAAACAAAGTCGCTTTTGCTGACAGAATGTACAAAACCAGAGGTCTGAGAATAGATCCGGAGTCTATTTTTGATGTACAAGTTAAGAGAATCCATGAGTATAAGCGTCAATTAATGAACGCAATTCATATCATCAGCCTTTATCAAAAGCTAAAGGAAAACCCCAACCTCAATATTCGACCCAAGACCTTTATCTTTGGAGGTAAGGCAGCATCCGGATATTATATTGCTAAGGATATAGTGAGACTTATTTCTCATCTCAGTATCGAGATCGAAAGACACCCGGAGATTCGCTCAAAGCTCAGAGTTATCTTTTTAGAAAACTACAATGTGTCCTTGGCAGAGGATCTCATCCCTGCAGCTGAGATAAGCCAGCAAATTTCCTTGGCAGGTAAAGAGGCAAGCGGTACCGGGAACATGAAGTTTATGATAAACGGTGCGGTAACAATCGGAACCGCCGACGGAGCCAACATAGAAATCGCCGAGGCTGTGGGAGAAGATAATATATTTATATTCGGTAACAAAGCCGACGAGGTTGAAGAGCTTTGGCGCAAAGGTTATTCCTCGGCATTCTATTACAACCGAGACGAGGATTTAAAGAAGGCAATTGACTCCTTACAGGCAGGATTTGCCGGCAGGTCCTTTGACGATATTGCAAACTACCTCTTATACTCTTTCGGAGTGTCCGATCCCTTTATGTGTCTTGCTGATTTTGCATATTATAGAGACACCCATGCAAGCCTTATAGATGCTTATGAGGATAGATACGGATGGAACCAAAAGACCTTGATGAATATAGCTAATGCCGGTATATTCTCTTCAGACAGAAGTATCCGGGATTATGCCGAAAAGATCTGGCACATCAAGCCTTTGGATGAGACAAAATGATTTCTCTTTCGAGATACAAAAGCAGGGACACCGACGGCTACCTTTTGAGGTATGCCGATGGTGTCCTTACAGATAAAGCTTCTTTTGCTTACGGCACCGTTATAACCTTTGATTTCTATATAAAAAGCGATTACAATCCGCATAAAGTTTACTTTTATTTGGGCAATGACGATAGGGTAATCCTATCAATACCTTTGGATTTAAAGCACTCCCATAATGGATATAATTGTTATGGAACAGATATTGATACCAAGGATATAACAGGGGATAAGAGTAGAGGCTTGTTTTTTTATCATTTTGAGTTTATAAACGACTCCGGAAGGTTTTATACAAAAGCACACGGAATAAATTCGAAGC
>CAZFVM010000146.1:0-3011 GCA_964522305.1 uncultured Oscillospiraceae bacterium | reverse complement strand
CAGAAGTTTGAGCTTTTGGCTCATTTTAATTTTACACCATTATACGGACTCAATCCAAAAATCCGGAATACAAATCTATACAAAAACCTGACTATATATTGTAATATATGCACTTTTTTTGTTTTAAGAAAGCAAAAATAGGCTCCCTTGCAAGGCAAAGAGAGCCTATTTTATCAAAACACTATCTGTCGTTATTGTATTAATCATACAGCATATCATAGAACAGGTCATAAGTACCCAGGAAGTGCCTTTTTATCTTTAGATAGTCGCCCGCTTTTATCGTATCTCCTCCCGACAGGCAGGCAGCTTTCATCTGCGGGGGACTGAGCTCAATGCTTCCCATAAAGGCGCGTTTTGCCATCAAGTAATCCGCTGCATTTATTTTACCATCTCCGGAGATATCCCCATATACCACTATATGGTATCCTCCAATGACAGAACCGTTAAAGAAAAACACCAACTCAAAGTGGGTACCGATAATTGTGTCAAGATTTATCTCTTCTCCCTCTTTGTCGGTTACGAAGATGCTATCGGTGCTTTCGAAGTTCTCAAAAAACTCTTCCAGAGTGGTATTATCCCTTACTCCAATAAGGAAATCTCCGTTTATACGATAATCAGACTTGGACTTGATAGGCATATCGATAGTTATAGTTTCATGGGAATTTTCATACAACTGTGGGTATTTATAGTCGGATTTCGGGTCTATAAACCATAAATACTCGAAGTCAAAATTTTTGTAAGTGCTTTGCTTTTTCATCTCGGCATCGGTTTTCTTGAAGGTTTCGCTTTTTCCGCTTCCATCTGTTGCGCCAACGCCGTCTTTGATATTATCAACAAAATAGCAGTTAAGTATACTTGTTTCTGCCTCATGATAGCCACAGATCCCTCCGCCGGAATTGAGAGTACTTGGACCGGCGCCGGTCAGTGTTTTTTCTACAACCCCGACGTTGTAGCAATATTCTGTATAGCCATCATATAAATACCCAACTATCCCCCCGGCAACCGCCGAGCTGCCTGTTAGTCCGGTTGCTTTTATTCTTCCACTATTATAACAGTCATAAAAATCAATTACTTCACCATATCCCACAACCCCGCCGGAAACAGCAAAATAACCGGTGCTATGGGAAAGTATTTCCCCTACATTAAAGCAATCTCTGACATACGGTATACTGCTCTCATAGACATTGATAATCATCCCGGCAATCCCTCCGGACATACTGTTGGACTTTGACCGGGATTCAACTTTCCCCCAGTTGGCACCGGCGGCTACATTGCTCTCAACCGAGCCAAACAATCCACCGGTATATACACCGCTGTCTTCTTTAGTGCTTTTTGTTTCCCCTTCTATTGTACCGGAATTTATACAGTAAACGATTGTACCTCTTGTTTTACAAAGCCCGATAATCCCTCCAACATAACAATCAATGATTAGATCGGAGTTTTCGGAAGTCGCTTTTCCAATGATATTACCAAAGTTATAGAGATCATAAAAATCTCTCAACTCATTGTCCTGGCCTTCAAATTTCCCACATATTCCACCGGCAAATATATTGCCTTTTTCGCTGATAGCCTCTACATCCCCCACATTAGTGTTTTCATACAATATAAACCACTTTCCCCAGTGGTGAGCTTGGCCTATAAATCCTCCGGTATAGGTTTCGTCTTTTCCTCGCGCGGTTATCTTTCCTTTGTTATTGCTTTCTGTCAAACCACTGCTGCCGCTCGAATACATTTCACCTGTTATACCTCCGGCAAAGGAATAGGCCCCTGTCTGCCGAGATTCGGCAAATATGTCACCTTCGTTAGAGCACCAACGGAAGTGCCCTCCTTCGCAAATCCCCGCTATCCCTCCGGCGGATGCATTAACATTGTCACTTTCACTTTTCACATCGATATAGTTGTGACAATCTATCATGGGTCCGTTGCTAATTCCGGCAATTCCTCCTGCATAGGTAGCGCCAATCTTGCCGACTTCGGTATGGTTTCTCAGATAAACTCCTCCGACATTAGTGCAGCTCTCTACTATGTTGTCGTTTATTCCTACAATCCCTCCGCCAAGCAAGGTCCCGGCATTTACTGAGCCTTCGACCAGAGACAAAGACAAACTATCATATATGGTTGAGCTATTATATCCCGCAATCCCACCCACTGCTACAGCGATAGGGCTTGTTTTTTCATATTCAACGTTTATAAAAGCCATGGAGATTGAACTATAGAGACCGGATTTGTTAGACCCGCAGACTGCTCCTACAAATGTATCGGTATTGCAGGTTACGGATATATCCCAGTCTATCAAATAGATGTCATATATCCACCCGGCATTAACGGCAAAAAAGCCGATATACTTGTCGTCGGTACCGGGAGTTATACTTGATAAGTTAGCGGTAATTCTCCCTCCTTCAATTGAATATCCGTTACCATGAAAACTTCCGGTGAAGGGCTTTTCAAAACTACCAATGGGCTCCCAGCCTTTACCGCCGTTATAGAAATCTCCGCCGGGCTGGAAGTCCGCTTCTTCAAAGACGATATCATTTACCAAATAATAACCGCCGCCTAAGTCTTTTCTGATATCTCTCAATTGCTGCTTAGTTGAGATTGGGGTATACCAGGACGGAAAATCTTCAGCATCAACGGTCAACAATCCTACCCCGAAGGGTACAAATACAGCCTGTAAAAGTGCCAAAGACAAAAATAAACCCATGAAGAATTTCATGCGTTTTCCCATAATATGCCCTCCTTAGATTACATAAGTTAAAAAAACTTTCGCCTATAAGAGTGTTCACTATCAGTGTACAACATATTTACAAAAAGTCAATACGCTATAGTCAAAAATCTCTGATACAAACCATAAAAAACCCGAATATATAATGTAATATATGCATTTGCTCTTGTTTCAAAAAAAATAAAAATAGGCTCTCTTTGCCTTGCAAGGGGAGCCTATTTTATCAAACACTATTCTGTCGTTATTGTATTAATCATACAGCATATCATAGAACAGGTCATAAGTACCC
>CAZFVM010000145.1:0-3051 GCA_964522305.1 uncultured Oscillospiraceae bacterium | reverse complement strand
CTTTTAGGTGTGGCAATTAACCGCGACCAGTATTCCTTTCCTGTCGGAAATGTAGACTCTATAACGCTTTTTCCGCTTGATTTTGAGGAGTTTTTGTGGGCAGTCAACGAGAAATTGCTTTGTGAGAATATAAAGAAATCTTTTGAAAATAACGAAGCTTTGCCGTACTCATTGCATGAGAAAGCTTTGGACTTATATAGACTGTATCTGATAATTGGCGGGATCCCGCGTGCGGTGCTGACATATGTTGAGACCGGAAGCTTAATAACTGTACCTGATGTTCAAAACAATATCATCAACGACTATATTGCGGATATGGCAAAATATGCGGACAACGCCGAGAGTGTAAAAATCCGTGCGGCATATAACTCCATCCCCGTGCAGCTTGCGAAAGAAAACAAAAAGTTTCAGTATAAGCTGGCGCAACGCGGTGGAAGCTCCGCTATTTTTGGCCCGGCAATTGACTGGCTGCATTTCGCAAGGGTTGTACTGAAATGCACACGAATCGAACAAGGATTTATGCCTATCTCGGTATATAGCGACCTTGCCAGCTTCAAGCTTTATATGAGCGATGTGGGGCTGCTTACAATGAAAAGCGGCATTTCTCAGCAAACCGTGCTGTCGGCAGGCACAATCGATAATACATTCTTGGGTGCGGTAAGTGAAAACTATGTCGCCCAGGTTTTTGCCGCAAAACAATATGGGTTATATTACTGGACAACCGAAGGCAAAGCAGAGCTTGACTTTGTGTTGCAAAAAGGGGATGAAATTATTCCGGTAGAGGTTAAAACCGGGGAGCGAACCAAATCTAAAAGCCTTGCCATGTTTAAAGAAAAATACAAACCCGCTTACTCAATACGCATATCAAGTAAAAACTTCGGGTTTCATGACAATATCAAATCGGTACCGCTATATGCTGTTTTTTGCATTTAACTAAGGAATAGTTGTTAGTTGTTAGTTGTTAGTTGTTAGTTTCGGAATTGAAGGGCGAAGTCAACAGTTGTGAGGTTGACAAAAGTCAACAGTTCGAAGGCGATGAAGTCGCCAGTTGGGAGTCAGACAGAAGTCTGAAGTTTAGAAACGACCGTAGGTCGTAGTTGGGACATGGACACAGTCCATAGTTTTGACGCAAGCAAAGCTTGCAGTTAAGGTGTCTGCGACGCTATTTGAGAAAATACTAATTCGGAAGATTTAATTAATTCGGAATGCGATCAGAGACCTCAGTTTTGACGCTAGTTAAACTAGCAGTTTTGAGGTTGACAAAGTCAACAGTTGGGAAACGACCGTAGGTCGTAGTTTTTAGTTGACAGTTGTTAGTTGTTAGTTGTTAGTTTCGGAATTAAAGGGCGAAAGAGAAAAGAATAATTAAGAATGCGGAATCGAAAAACACCCTCCGGAGCGGAGAGGTGTTTTTTTAGTTCTACTTTTCTAAAGGGAATAATTTTGCAAATCACTACACGAAGAGCATTGTTATTGTTGCATTGTCAATCTCAATCAAGCCTTCGTCTTTCATTCGTTTTAACTCACGGAACAGGGAGGGTCTTTGTACCCCAAAATAATCTGCGAGTTGCTTTTTTGTAGTTGGCAGAGTAATAATCTGTGAGCCTTGGGATATGGAAAGAGCTTTTAGATAATCTATTATGTTATCTCGCAAGGATTTTTGTGTATACATTGCGATTCTTTGGTTTAGTCCTTGGGAGTTTAGAGATAATGACTTGACGAAAGAGAGAACAAAATCATAGTTATTTAGCAGCTGTATTATTGCTTGTTTTGTAATGTGGAAGATGGTGGAATCCCGGGTGCAATAGATGTTCATTGGATAGTTGTTTTGGTCACCAAACAATAGGTTTGCCCCAATGATACTGTCTTTTTGGAACTCAAAAACAACGGTTTCCGAACCGTTTGGCGCTAAAGAATAAGCTATTAGCTTGCCTGAGCGAACAATATCGATACCGCAACACCGGGTGTTTTGTTCGTGCACTGTTTCCCCTTTGTGATAAAAACGTTTGGTTATTTGCCCGGCGGATATTAGCTCTTTTATTGTCTTTGAGTCGACTTTGCCGAAATGTGGCAACTGTCGCAATTGTTTTTGCACTGTTGTTGTGACCTCTTATCTGAATATAGTCCGGCATACATTCTATTTGACTCTATTATACCAAAAAGAAACCTATGTGTCTATTATAACTGATGCAACTATGATAATGTATGTAAAACAAACAGGAGGGTATTGGATTGATAGAACAAGTATTTGAACTAACTGTGAGTGACAAAAAGGTGGTAGAGAAAATAGTCTTTGATGATAATATCCATTATTTGCACATGATATTTAACAAAGACGAGGGGCTGCCGGAGCACTTCTCGAACTCTAATGTGTATATGACTGTTTTGAGGGGGACCCTCTCTATCGGTCTTGATGCCCAGGATGTTCGGGAGTATCGGAGTCACACTATGTTAAAGATACCTAACAATACAAAGATGAATGTAAAAAACCTGCACGACGATATCTTGGAAATAATCGTTGTAAAGGCGCCGGCGCCAAAAGCGTAGTGAAGGAGGACTAATAAATGGATGTTTTTACTATCGCGATATGGATTGGAACTCTGATTTTTCTTGGTTTTTCTTTTGCAAAAAGCAAAGAGAAAACAAAAAGAGCACTTAAAATGGCATTTAATATGGGTAAAGGTATGGCCATAAGCATATTTACCATTATCTTTGCAATTGGGTTTATCCTAACTCTTATCCCACCATCAGATATTGCTGAGTTTGTGGGCAAGCAATCCACATTTATCGCCACTATTGCATCGGCGCTCTTGGGTACAATTACATTGGTGCCTGCATTTATCGCTTTTCCTTTGGTTGGTACTTTGGTAGACGCCGGGGTCAATATTGTGCCTTCGGTAGCTTTTTTGACTACTTTGACCATGGTGGGGGTTGTAACCTTCCCATTGGAGCGAAAAGAGTTTGGCGCTAAATTTACTACTGTTCGCAATGGGCTTAGCTTTGTATTTGCTATTATCATTGCACTGATTATGGGAGTGATAATATGAAGGT
>CAZFVM010000144.1:0-3115 GCA_964522305.1 uncultured Oscillospiraceae bacterium | reverse complement strand
TTGCCGATTATGATAAGCCTGCCGCCTTCCTCGGCGTAGGTGCGCAGCTTGTGTGTCTCGTGGTCCCTTATCATAGAGATATATCCCACCGCAATGGCGGGGGCGTCCTTCATTATCTCGGGGGTGTCCTCTCGAAAAGTCATATCACAGGTCAGCCCTTTGACATAGGCGGACTCCAGATAGCTCATCAAGGGTTTTTGATATATCTTTGGCGCGTCTTTGTGGGTGTGGTCCCTGGTCAGCTCAGAAAAATAAAAGGAAATATCCGCTTGTTTTGACGGGTCGTCCAAGTAACGGGAATACGCCTTCTCAAAATCCCGAAAGGGCTTGTCGTGAAGAGCGCTCCCCAGCCCGCCGGTACCGGTGTACATCTGACCCCAAGAGCGGCACAGCGCCCAGGCGGCGTAGGCAGAATCCTTGGTTTGGGGATACAAAAGCGCCATGGGGGGCACCCCGTACCGCTTTGCCATTGCGTATCTATGGATAGCCTCACCGGCAAAACAAACATAGGAATACTTGATTATCCCGCAACACTCTTGAAAAATATAATCCCAGAGCTCTGCCGCAGGCTCAATACCATAACAAGTGGTATCAAAGGGCAGCACCTCGGCGCAATAAGCGGGACGAACCGGGTCGAACCCCAGATCTTTATAAAAATCGTCTAACATCTTATGGAATTCCCCGCTGCTCTGCTTCTTAAACCGCTTCCAGGCGATATAGGACTTGTCCTGATAGTTCTCGAAGAACCCCTCCCAATCCTCGGGATAGGGCAGGTCATAGCCGGTGGCAGCCAAAAACGCCGAGCGACAGTACTCGCAACCGCAACCCGTGTTGCCTCCGTACCACTGGACATCGTCGTTCATCATGCCGTCGACTTTGCCTATCTCGATAATGTCCTTGAGGTGCTTCTTATAGGCGTTGACATATCCGGGGTGGTTGAAGCAATGGGCGTTGCCGTTGTAGTGCTTAAATATCCAGTCCATATCCTTGCCCTCGGTATGGATATAAGAGGACAAAGCCATCTTGCCGGTGCTCCCGTCTATCTGGGCGAAGTCGTCCAGATGCGCCCCGTCGAAGGCGGGGTTTTGTTGAGAAGTGCGGACAAAATCCTCGTAGTGATCCTCCCCCACTGCGCTGAAAGCTACTTTGTTCTTCCAGGCGTCGGGGTCCGGGGGGTTGTAGGTGAGGTGGCTGGAATGGTGCTCGATAAGGATAATGCCGTGTCTGTGGCAAGCCTCGGTTATGCGCTTGATAAATATTACTATATCATCCCAGTATGCCCAGAAAGAAAAACGGAAATGTGCGCCGAAGAGTATAACGGCGTTTATCCCCGCGTCCTTGTATTTTTTGGCTACCGATTCAAAATCCTCGTCGGTAAAACTATAGACATCGTCCAGACTGTAATGAAACCAGCCAAAACGCGTGCTCCAGCTGGAAACCGGCTTTGTACCCATTGTGTGTTCCCCCTATGTTTTTTGTTTTGTTTTCTCGTCTTTATACTATCATAACCCCCCGGACTTTACAATATTATAAGGGAGGAATAAAGCGACAAATGCATGAAAAAAGCACCCCGTGATTGTGTCGGTGTGCTTTTTTTGTATAAGAGGTTGTAAAAAGCTTTTGAAACAACCTGTTGTAATAACCTCTTGAAACAACCTGTTGTAAAAACCCTTATGGCTTTGGTTATTTTGTCTTGAGGGCTTTGACCGCCGCTTCGGCAGCCTTTATCAAGGGGTATGCCGCAGGGGACGCGGTCAGTAAAGGCTGGGTCCCTATCTGGGTCATAATAAGGTCGTGGACTGTCATGTGGTTTTGGATAGCGAGTCCGATAATGTTGGTTACCTCGCCGGCGCCTTTGCCTCCCATTATCTCACCGCCCAGTATAACCCCGGTATCTCTGGCTACTATAAGCTTTACCGTCTCTTTGTGGGCATCGGGAATCTTGCCGGGATGGCGGTTTATGCCGGTGAAGGAGGCAACAACAAAATCAAAACCTTCTTTTTGTGCCATCCTCTCGATTATCCCTGCAACCCCAAAAGCGGTCTCGCCGATACAGGTGGAATAAATCCCGACGGTGCCCCTAAAGGCGGCAAAGGTGTTGAGCTCGTATAAGTTAAGCCCTGCGGTCCTCGCCTCGGTACAAGCGGTGGATGCCAGCATTATCCTGGCTAACTTACCGGTGGCAAAATCCACCTTCTCTGCGCAGTCCCCGGCGGCAAAAACATCGGGGGCAGAGGTGCGTCGATATTGGTCTGCCTTGATAAACCCATAGCGGTTTATCTCTAATCCCATGGACTTCGCCAGGTCTGTGTTGGGCGCATATCCCATGGCAAGGATTACGGCATCGGCGGAGAGGAGTTCGTCGTTGTTTAGCTTGACCTTTTCTACTTTGCCTTGCCCGATTATCTCGGAGATGCCTACCCCTGTCCTTACTTTCACCCCGCGGGATGCCAATAGCTCCCCTGCCTTGGAAGCGAACTCCTCATCAAAGGTCTCGCCGAGGATATTAGGCAAAATCTCTATCAAGGTTACGGTCTTGCCGTCTTTGTTTAGCTCGTCTGCTACCTCTACCCCGATAAACCCTGCGCCTACCACCACGATGTTTTGCAGGTCGGCTATCTTTGCTTGCAAAGCATCTAAATATACCTTGTCCTTGGGGATGGTAAACACGCCGTCGAGCTCTGCTCCCTTTAGCCAAGCGGGTACAATGGGCTTTGACCCGGTGCCCATAATCAACTTGTCATAACTGATGGTGTCCCCGGACTTCAGAGTGCAAACCTTGGTCTGTGTGTCTGCCGAGATAACCTCGTCTACGACTATCTCAACCCCTGCGTTGATAAGCCCGGAATCCGGCATGATGTCGTTGTTGGTGTTTTGAACCGTGGAGAAAATATAAGGGATACCGCAGGGGATAAGCACCCTCTCTTCTTTGCGTATCAGGGTTACTGTTTTGTCCGGGTAGTTGGACTTGGCGGTGTTTGCCGCCACCACTCCCGTGGCACTGCCCCCGATAATTAAAATATCTGTGTGTTTCATGATCTTCCGCCTTTCCGGCATGCAGAGCTACCTTGTCCGTTGTGGACAAGATATCTTCTGCTGCAAATAAAATGTATTC
>CAZFVM010000143.1:0-3120 GCA_964522305.1 uncultured Oscillospiraceae bacterium | reverse complement strand
AATGAAAATTATTAAAAGAAAAACCTAGCTTATAGGAATGTTTGAGCTTTTAACGATTAAAAACCTCAAGTACACAATTAAAGCAATTTACATAAAAAGGATATCTATATGTACGAAAAAGTCTTATCTAATCTTTCTATCGACTTTATATGGAAGCTCTTTGGTACCCTTGATACCAATATAGAGACTATCGAAAAAGCTTTTGGAGTTTCTTTGTCCAACCGCGACGGCTCTATGGTAGTCAGTGGTCATGACGCCTCAAAGGTGAATATGGCAACCTCTGCCATTGTTCAATTGGAGCGGATTTCCGCTATGTCCGACTCTATCGACGAAAACAGCATAAACTATGTTATCACCATGGTCTCGGAGAACAAACAAGACGAGCTGTCGGCGATATATAGCGATTGTATCTGCTTGACTAACAAGGGCAGACCCATAAAGGCGAAGACCGTGGGTCAGCAACGATATGTGGATTCTATAAAGAAAAACACCATTGTTTTGGGTGTGGGCCCTGCCGGTACGGGTAAGACCTTCCTTGCCGTGGCGTCTGCCGTGAATGCCTTGAAACAAAAGCAGGTCTCCCGAATAATCCTGACCCGTCCCGCGGTAGAAGCCGGAGAGAAATTGGGGTTCTTGCCCGGGGATTTGCAGAGCAAAATAGACCCCTATCTTCGCCCTTTGTATGATGCGCTGGGAGAGATGCTGGGACCGGAGAGCTTCTATAAACACTTAGAGAAAAACATAATTGAAATAGCCCCTTTGGCATATATGAGGGGCAGGACCTTGGATGACGCTTTTATTATCTTAGATGAGGCACAAAACACCACCCCGGAACAGATGAAAATGTTCTTGACCAGACTGGGGAACAACTCCAAAGCCATCGTCACCGGGGATATTACCCAGATAGACCTGCCTTTTATTAAAAAGAGCGGATTGATAGAAGCTATCGATGTGCTGGAAAATATTAAGGGAATAGATGTTTTTTATTTCACCCATAAGGATGTGGTCCGTCATCCTTTGGTGCAAAAAATCATCCTCGCCTATGAAAAAAAGCAAGCGAGAAGTAAAGCAGAGCCAAAAAGATATTATAAAAAGGGGGAAAAATGACAAGAGTACTCTTTGAAGATACCTCCGACGCCAATATCCCCGTCACTTATATTTCGCTAATGAAAAAGCTTATAAAGAAATGTGTTGAACATCATTATCCGAACCATAAATTTGAGGTGGCTTTGCTCCTGTGTGACGACAACCACATAAGGATATTGAACAAACAGTTTAGGGACAAAAACTATCCTACCGATGTGTTGTCCTTCCCGATATATGAGTTTGATACCCCGGAAAAAACCACCTTGCTCGGGGACATAGTTATTTCTGCCGAGGTTGCCACAAGACAAGCCGTGGAATATGGTCACTCCTTGAAGAGGGAGCTTTGCTTTCTTGCGGTACACGGTGCTTTACATCTGCTGGGCTATGACCATAAGACAAAGGAAGATGCAAAAGAAATGGAAGAAAAACAAAGCTACTTCCTCGATCTGTATAAGATAACTAAATGACAAATAAGGAAACCTGTATGAATACAAAAACCGCCTTTATTATACTGACCGGAAGACCAAATGTGGGAAAATCCACATTGCTAAACGCTCTGCTGGAGGAAAAGATTGCCATTGTATCCAGTAAGCCCCAAACCACCCGTAACAGGATTACCGGTATTCTCACAAAGGGTGAGAATCAATATGTCTTTGTCGACACTCCCGGGCTCCACAAACCCAAAAACCTATTGGGGGAGTTTATGATGAAATCCGTAGGTATTGCAACCCAGGACGCCGATGTGTTCTTGTTTGTAGTAGAAGCGGGCAAGCCGTTGAGGGATACCGAACACGAAGCGTTAAAGAACTACTTCGCCACCGGAGCCAAGGTTATATTGATTATAAACAAGATAGACAGGGTCGACAAAGCACTGCTTGCAAAACAAATAATGCAGGTGTCCGCTCTATATGACTTCCATGCCATAATACCCGTATCCGCATTAAAAAGCGATGGCACGGACCTGGTCTTTAAGGAGATAGACCCCTTGCTGATAGAGTCCCCTCATTTTTTCCCGGACAACATAACAACCAGCCAACCGGAAAAACAGATAGTGGCAGAGGTTATCCGAGAGAAGGTTTTGCGGCTTACCGGGGAGGAAGTACCCCACGGGGTTGCGGTAGTAATCGAAGAATTTAAAGAACAAAAGAACCTACTGTCTATTCGTGCCGAGATCTTTTGTGAAAAAGCCGGGCACAAACAAATAATCATAGGAAAAAACGGGGATGTTATAAAAAAAATCGGAACCTATGCCAGAACGGACTTGGAAGAGCTGCTTGGGATAAAGATTTATCTGGACCTTTGGATAAAAGTGAAGGAAAAATGGAGGGACAGACCGATGCTGCTCAGCAACTTTGGATACAGGGATGATGAAGCATAATGCACCGAAAACTCAAGGGTATCGTAATAAAAGAAACCCAACAAGGGGAAAATAACAAGCTCCTTACCCTCTTGACAGAGACCGAAGGGGTTATAACCGTCAACGCCAGGGGGGTGAAGTCTATCCTCGCCTCTAACTTAAAGAGTGCTCAGCTCTTTGCTTTTTCTAACCTGTTGCTATATGAAAAACGGGGGTTTTTTACCCTGGTGGATGCAGAGTTGATTGAGAACTTCTACTCACTGCGAGACGATATGGACGCCTTTACCTTGGCTTCTTATTGCTGTGAGGTGGCAGGGAGTGTGGCTATAAAAGGCGAAGAAAACGCGACGTTGTTGCAGCTGTTGCTCAACACTCTTTATGTGGTATCAAAAAAGCTTGTCGACCTGCGACACGCAAAGGCGGTCTTTGAGTTTCGGTTGGCATGTGAGCTGGGGTTTGCCCCCGAAGTGGATTGTTGCGGATGTTGTGGGGAGGACAACGACCCGGAGATAGTCGCCCTCGACCTTCAAAACGGTATTTTCCTATGTGACGCTTGCTTTGATACGCCGGGTACGACCGGTACTTATGTTGTTAGGATAACAAAGACTTTGTCCGATGCATTAAGGTATATTCAGACTGCAAAAAGCACAAAAATCTTTTCTTTTACTATTCAAGAT
>CAZFVM010000142.1:0-3190 GCA_964522305.1 uncultured Oscillospiraceae bacterium | reverse complement strand
TGCTCAAGTTTTATTTGTAAGCTCCGACTACCTCGGAGAACCCATAGCCTGGGGCGGACCTATTGTAATGAATACTCGAGAGGAGCTTTATAAAGCTTTTGACGACCTGAAGGACGGAGCATTCTTAAAGACGGATATCACATATTAAAAATACAGGGAGGTAAATAGATATGAAATTTAACTTTGTAACCTTTATGGTCAGAGATATAGAAAAATCTACAGATTTTTATGTGAAGATGGTGGGGCTTACGGTGGTCAGAAGCTTTGATGCTCCCGTGGGGAAAATAGTCTTCTTGGCAAACGCCCAAGGCGAAACCATGATAGAGCTAATTGAGTCAAAAGACTCGGACAAGGTCGGTGCCACGGGTATGTTCTTTAACTTTTTGGTCACCGAGGACCTTGAGGTTTTGAGAGAAAAAGCGATAAAGTTGGGGTATGAGCCTTCAAAGGTGTTTGACCGAGGCCCAAAACCCGATTACTTTACCATAACCGACCCGGATGGATTGATTGTTGAGTTTGGCACTTGATAGTTTGACTCAAACCCATGCATATATTTACATGTTTTGAGAATATTTTCGGTTTTTCTGAATAATTATCGAATTTCCTCTTTACAATCCGAAATAAAAGGCGTAATATATGCAGGATATTACTAATAAGTAATAAACTACTTTTGTGTAATGCATTATTGTCGGAGGAAATTGGATGAAAAAGAAAAATGTAATCATTATAGGTGCCGCAGGGCGGGACTTCCATAACTTCAATACATATTACAGGGATAACCCTGCTTATAATGTAGTTGCTTTTACGGCTGCCCAGATTCCCGATATTGACGGGCGAAAATATCCGGCACAACTCGCCGGAGAGTTGTATCCCGAAGGGATTGATATTTATTCCCAAAATGAGCTCCAACAACTCATACAAAAGTTTGAAGTAGATGAGTGCGTCTTTGCTTATAGCGATGTAAATTATGAAGATGTCATGGGTCTGTCTGCGCTGGTTAACGCCGCCGGAGCTGATTTTAAACTCATGGGGCATAGTTATACCTCTCTAAAAAGCGAGAAGCCTGTCATTTCGGTTTGTGCCGTTAGAACCGGAGCGGGGAAAAGTCAGACCTCTCGTCGGATAATCGAACTCTTGATGGAACAAGGGTTGAAAGTAGTAGCAATAAGACACCCCATGCCTTACGGTGACTTGGTGGCCCAGAGGGTGCAGAGATTTGCAACGATGGAAGACCTAAAAAAGCACAATTGCACCATCGAGGAGATGGAGGAATACGAACCCCATATAGTCAGAGGCAATATTATATATGCAGGGGTAGACTATGAAGCCATACTGCGAGCAGCGGAAAAAGATCCTGACGGGTGCGATGTAATCCTTTGGGACGGTGGGAACAATGACTTTTCTTTTTATAAAGCGGACCTTTCCGTTGCAATTGCCGATCCCCATCGTCCGGGACACGAATTGTCCTATTATCCCGGTGAAGTCAGCCTGAGAATGGCAGATGCTGTTGTTATAAACAAAGTCGACAGTGCCAAAAAAGAGGATATAAATACTGTTATTAAGAACACAAAGAAGGTCAATCCCGGCGCGAAGATAATAATGGCAAACTCTAAAATTTCCGTGGATAATCCGGAGCTTATTAAAGGTAGGAAAGTCTTGGTAGTAGAGGACGGGCCCACCCTGACCCATGGGGAGATGAAAATCGGTGCAGGCACCGTGGCTGCCCAAAGGTTTGGCGCAGCAAAGCTTGTAGAACCTCGCCCCTTTGCGGTAGGTAAACTTAAAGAAACCTTCGATAACTACCCCGATATAGGTGTTTTGTTACCTGCGATGGGCTACGGTGAACAACAATTAAAGGACCTGGAGACAACCATTAACAACACCGAATGCGATGCGGTGATTATCGGTACCCCAATTGACCTTAACAGAATAGTAAAAATAAATAAGCCCGCAACCCGAGTGCATTATGAGTTGGACGAAATAGGAAGCCCTAACTTAGAAGAGATAGTCCGGGACTTTGTTGACAAATACGTGAAATAAACGACCTGAAAAAATCCGGTGAGCCAAAAAGCTTACCGGATTTATATATGCAAATAATAAATTTGTATCAAGAGCTAATATCAATAAATTGGAGTGCAACATTGCCTCCGGTTATAAGGTACCACATAACCTTATTGTCAAAAACTATCGGCTGACACTCCTTTGATAATCTGAGTCCATATTCTGTCTGAATAGAACCGACTTTGTTACCCACACCGTTTATATAGATATATTTAAGGTCCCCGCATTCGGTAGTCCCGTTGGGTTTGTAAGTAAATTCCTGCCACAGTACCATAAAGAGATTATTGTTTATCTTAACGAGATAGGGTGAGCTGGCAGTCTTGCCGTTGCCGGAATAATCTGTAATCTTGAGTCTGTTGACCGCCGCAGTAGAAGGATTGCTCTTGGGAACAGATAACACACACACATCTCTTTCTTCTATCGGCACTCCTCCGATGATTGAATTGCCATAGCTGCTTGCCAGGTTATGGTCTATGGTGTTAATAACAGAAATATATCGACTGTTTGAAACTTCTAACCCACCGGTTGAAACCCCGGTGCAGTTAGCACCTATCTGCCCCGGTATGTTAAATAAATTGGTGGGAGTAAAGCTATAATTGGTGTCAGACTTGTGTAACACAATCGAACGGGGATAGGCGTCCCCATGGTCTAACAAAACTATATTGTCACCGTCAAAAACTGCATGTTGATTAAAGGAATGGCTGACATGGTTATCCTGAAATTCCCCAAGATTGTTTAGGATACTCATGGTGGATGTGTCCAAAACAAGGGTGAGCTGAGATTGATGGTTTTGACCGTCGGGGGTCTTGTATCTTTGCCTTGTAGTGTGAATAACCAGTATGTTTCCTTGCTCCGCCATTGACAAAGAGCCTGCATGAAAGGGCTTTACTGTGACGATTTCTCCCCCTTTTATGGACTTGGATGATATTCGAACGAAGTTTTTATTGTATTTAACAACCCTGAGTACTTCCTTGTTGTTGTTCTCTTCAAAATTGCTTTGGCCAAAAACAATGTAATTATAAACTTCACCGCTATAAAAACCGCCGAAATAATCCAATTCTCCGTTTACTACAAAAGAATTAATCTTAGAATAATTCTTTGTGTAGGTATCTATATATATCTTACCGGT
>CAZFVM010000141.1:0-3331 GCA_964522305.1 uncultured Oscillospiraceae bacterium | reverse complement strand
GTGTATGTGATACAATAAAACACAAAGATATATAGATAGTATTAGGCAAAGCAGAGTTTTTTGTTTTTTTCATCGGTTTGACGATGTAAGTACCACCCGACAAGACACAAAAGAAGCGAGCATATAGCAGACTAATCTTTATAACCCAAAACACAATTTTTGCACACAGGAAGTGCTTTTTGACACCGGTCGAAGTCAAAGCCAGCAGTTATGAAATTGATGCTTTTACAGGCGACAACATCAATTTTAAGACAGCAGGACAGGGATTGTAGTTGCACCTTGGATACAAAAAAGGTATGATTTCTGCGAAAGAGCCCCTCACCCTTTGGAGATAAATGTTTTTGTAGCAGAAGCATTATACCGTCAAGGTCGAGGGGCTTGTTTTTGTTTGACAATATAATGATGCGTTGTAGTTGGAGGAAGCGTTATGAAGCGAGTTTTTTCCGGTTTGTTATTATTAGTTATTCTTTTGCACATGTCCGGTGCTTCTGCCGTGGCAGTTGTCACGTCTTCGGGAATGCCAACGACTCTTGAATATCAAGGAGAAAACCTCTTTGAGGATTTTGATGAGAGTCTCGAGCCTTTACCGTTTTTTGAGTCTGATATCCCGTCTATGCTTATGCCGTTGAGCGAAGAATGGGAAGACCATGCCCGGCAATATGAGCCCGGGCAGTTTACCGATATCTCTTATGAGTTTGCCGATGAGGTTATAGAACTCACCGGAAACAAAGAGATATCAAACAAAATAGCGACCGAAGGGCAGATGCTGGACGGCGGAGACCAAAAGCTTTCTGCAAACGAAATAATAAAGCGTGGTGGATTTGTGCCAAAACCGGTGCTTGATAATGCGGCAGCTGCCAAAGGCAGTACTGTTCGGTCCGGTACCATAATGGCAGACCCGACCACGGGGACGGCATTTAAGGTATTGATGCCGGTTGACTTCGATCATCCGGTAACAGACAACGAAGAGCTTATGGGGTTAACCCAAAAACTCAACAACACATACGCCATCGCGCAACCTCAGCTCCACGAGATATTTGAAGATTTTAGTATCGGCGGCGAAGACGGTGAGTCGGTAGAGCTAACCCCTGCCAACATCAGCGGGTTTGCCCAAGGGGTGGAAAAGGCGGTGGTATATAAGAAGCAAACCACACCTACAGGCATCGCTCTGGAGGACAAGTACAAGGGGTTCCAGTCCTTGATGGTGGATAATATGGTAGAGCTTGAGTTTGAGAGTGATCTTTTGAACGCTAAGACCGCCAGCGGGCTAACACTACAAGTCTCGGTTACCGGCGGTATCGCTGTCAGTAACATTCGATACAATTGCAAATATTCCGCTTTTAGCGGTTATGCTTTTTCTGCAAACATCAGACAGGAAAGTTTTTTGTATATAGACTGCTTTATAGAGTTAAAAGAAGAACTGCATATTTTGCTGTTTGGAATCGACGCAAACCTTGGAGATTTGGGAAGAGTTGCCGGTGGGCTCTTCTTGGTCGTCGGAATGGATGGCAAAATACGGCTTGAGATCGGCGCCCGGGAGTATGCCTCTGTCACCCTGGGAGTACACGGTGCCACCGCTGCGTATATCCCGATCTCCGCTAAGCTTAGTTATGATTATGAGCTGCGAGGAGACGGAGATGTCAAGCTTACCGGCAGAATCGATGGCTGGTTGAAGATTGGCGTTGCCGCTGATTTGGAAGTGTTTGGGTTTACTTTGCTCGGAGCCGGATTTTTCCTCGGTGCAGGGGTAAGGGTGGAGATAGATGACTTAGAGTTAGATATAGAACTATATGGTATTTTAGAGCTATATGTAGACTGTCTCGGGGTTCATTTTGACTTGCTGAATCTGCGCCCCACCTTTTGGCGAAAGCGAGAACATGATCAAGGGGGGCATCTCGTCAGTTTTTGGGAGACATATGTAAAACCGGGAAGGGTTAGCGGAACAATAGAAAGAGACGAGGGCAAGTCCGGGCTTGTGCCTGCGGCGGAGATTGATTATAGGGTGCTTGTTATACCCAAGGATGTGGATTTCAATCCAAGCAACAAGAGCGATATTAACAACACCGCCATCAAGAAATACCCAAGCCAAGGTTATGCAAAGACCAACAAAGACGGTGTGTTCTTTCAGGCAAAAGAGGACATGCTAACCGGCACCGATAGGGTTGTACTGGAGTTTGTTGTCGGTGGAAAGAGTTTTTTCTCTAATTTTACAGAAGCGATTCTGCCTTTTGGCGAGGTTGATATCCATTTTTGTGATTACTACAACGACTACGTGACAGGGCAGGTCCAACCGATACGGCTGGTCAACTATAATGTACACGAGGACGACCCAAACAGGTTCGAAGAGTTTTATTACTCCAACAGCCCGGTGCTGGTACGCCAGTTTTTGTATATGAACACTTCGGGACCGGGCACCGGGATGATGTGTAACACCGGGGGCGTTGCCTGGGCGCTCACCGACGAAAACGGGTTTTTTGATACCCGGATACCTTATTTTAACGAAAAAGGCGAGGAAGTGCCGGATTGGCTTTTTGATGTCAAGCCGGATATGGATGATATCTTCTTTGATAATTACAGAGTATTTGTTTCCCTTGACTATGAAGGTGCTACAACATCGGCTACAATACCTTATTCAGCCGAGGCAGAGCTTGGCTTTAACCGCTTTATCAAGGAAGTGCCAAACTCCTATGCCCGTGTTATAGAAGGGGACAAAATAATAGACAAGATGGCATACGATGAGTATATATACATTGTCAACCCCCATGGCGACAGAGCGGTAACCGGTGAAGAGTTTTGCTATGTACCGAAGTTCTTTACATTACGAGATAAGCTAAGGCCGGATATAATGCTCAAGAGCGCAATGGATGAAATGTGGAGGAACGGTATCCCCGGCGGCGATGTTGCGCAAAAAACAATAACACCTATTTTGGATAAGAAGGGTAACCCGACAGGGGGAGCAATCTTTGCCCAGCGGGTGTTTGTGGAGTGGGTGTGGCAGCCCCATCCCAATCCGGTCAAGATAACAAGCGCCGACAGCTTTAACGCCACAAAGAACAAGAACTCTCACACTGTCACCGCTACGGGATATGCGCCCTTCAAGTTTGGCGCAAACAACCTGCCCGAAGGGGTGGAGTTAGATAAAGACACGGGAGTCTTAACAGTGTCGACCAAGGCAAAGAACGGGGTTTATACCTTCGATATAGTAGCCGAAGAAAACAGAGAAGCCTTCTCCTTCAACATGCCCGGAGGGGTGGTCTTGGATACATCAAAGATAACGGGACCCTATGATGGTCACGATGCCTCACCTCCGGATACCCAGTCATTCACATGG
>CAZFVM010000140.1:0-3407 GCA_964522305.1 uncultured Oscillospiraceae bacterium | reverse complement strand
ACAATGGGACAGTTTTAAAAGTGAAATTTTGGATAAAATAGCGTCAAGATAATCCCGTCAAAGAAGACCTTCGACGGGATTTGAGTTTGTTTTATAAAGCTATGGGATTAATCGAGCTTTTTCTTCTTGGTTGCAAAGAATACTCCGGCACCGATAGCCAATAATGCGACAACTATGCCGATTATCCACAAAATGGTGTTGCTATCTTCTTTGGTTTCTTCTTTGGATTCGTCTGCTTTGGATTCGTCTTGCGCTACAGATTCGTCCTTGTCTTCGGAGTCATCGTCTGTCACAGAATCATCTTCAGAATCTTCGGTAGATAGTTCATCGTCGGATTCATCGTCAGAAATATCGTCGGATTCATCATCTTCTACTGTCGCCAAGTCTTTTTCTACATATACTACAGGGTCACTGTTGACAAGCTCGCCTTTAGCAAGATCATAACCTTGGAATACTACAACATCGCCTTCAACGATTTTTTTGGAAAGCTCTGCTCTTTCAAATCCTGCAGCACCTTCGCCGTCGGTATGGAAAGCAAGTACCACATCCCCCTTCTTTAATTCGAAGTTTGGATTATCTCCCGAACCCTGAGCCACCGCAACTACAGAATAAGTGTTTTTCTTTCCGGATACAGGGGTCAAGTGGATGTTGTTGGAGTACTTAACATTGTAGTTCTTAATCGAGTCAATCTTTGTAATAACAGATGTAGAACCGGTTGCAATCGTTGCGTTAATTTTGTTGAAGTCAAGATCAAGCTCGGTAGACCCTTCGGGTACTTCAAATTTGCCTTTAGGTAATTTGGTGGGGTCGTCTTTTTCGATATCGACAATAACGTCTTTGTCTTTGCCTTTAAGGGTTATTACAGCACCGCCGTCCATGTTTTTGCCACCAAGGATACCGTCCTGCCATTCCGCCATTTTCACATTATCTTTGATGGGGCTGCTAAAAGCGTCGTCTCTAACAATTTCTTGGTTAGCTACGGCATAAGTTAAGCCAATTTGCACATCGTTACCCACCTTATCGATACCGGTCTTTTTCCAGGGCAGCCGGATTTCGTAGGTTGTGGTTTTCTTTGCTTCGTCTCTTTTACCGGAGAAGTCCCAGTCGTCGACAGTAAGCTCTTTTCCGCCGTCCGGCAAGCTCCAAGCTACTTTATAAGAAGAGCCGTCCGCCATTACCGACAATCCGACTTCCAGATAGTTTCCGGCCCAATCACTTGTTTGATAAACTTTTTTTGAGGCATCCGGTGCACCGGTGCTTAGCATAAACTGAACACAGGAATACATCCACATATGTGCCAAGCCACCCTCATAATCTTCGGGGATAGGGGTATGTTCGTCTCCAAACACGACCCAGGCCATATAGAGGCTGTCGTCGGTCCAAGCCATGTAAAAGTCGGCTTTAATTGCCTTTGTGGGGTCAAAAGCAGAGATAAATTGGTCATTATTATAGTCCACAGAATGGATTTTTAGGCCATACTCCCCGGTTTTGACTTCACCGTCAAGAACGGGAGCTTTTTTTACATATTGAATATCTACCTTGTGGTTTTTTGGCGCGGCAGCAGCCGGTAACACCAAGAACGTTGCAATAAATGTAAGCACCAATAAAAAGCTAAGGACTTTTTTCATAAGACAATTCTCCTATATTGTTTAAAAATGTTTGGATATTTCGCATATAATATTATAACCTATAAGAATCAAAAAGACAACATAAACAAAAAACAAGAGATGTTTTTAAAAACCTATGGATTACCTATTTTTGTTTTTCTATAGTGTAGTTTAGTGTATACAATATAAGTAAAAGCAATCCCGTCAAAGAATACTTCGACGGGATTCGAGTTTGTTTTATAAAGCTATGGGATTAATCGTGCTTTTTCTTTTTGGTTGCGAAGAATACTCCGGCTCCAATAGCCAATAATACGACAACAATACCGATTATCCACAAGACCATATTGTTATCTTCGTCTTCCGCGGCTTCTTCTTCGGACTGAGTTTTTGAAACCTCGGATTCTTCCTTGGAGTCTTCCTCTACTGCCTTGGAATCTTCTTTTGAATCCTCTTGTTCTTTTGATTCATCCTCGGACACTTCCTCGGATACATCGGGCTCATCTTCTGTCAAGTCACGCTCTACATAGACTAATGGATCATCGTGGGTAAGCTCACCTTTTGCAAGATCATATCCTTGGAACACGACAGTGTCGCCTTCTTCAAGCTTTCTGGAAAGCTGGGTTCTTTCATGTCCTGCGGCACCTTCGCCGTCGGTATGGAAGGCAAGAACAACATCATCTTTCTTTAGCTCGAAGGTAGGGTTCTCACCGGCGCCCTGGGCTACCGCAACTACGGAATAGGTACCTTTCTTCCCGGATACGGGAGTCAAATGGATGTTGTTGGAGTACTTGAGGTTATAGGAATTAATGTGGTCTATTTTTGTAACTATAGAAGTAGACCCGGTGGTGATACTGGCGTTAATCTTATCTTTGTCTAGATCAAGTTGAGTAGAACCCTCAGGAACCTCAAACTCTCCTTTTGGCAATTCCTTTTTATCGTCTTTATCGACATCGATAATTTCATCCTTGTCTTTGCCCTTTAGGGTTACGACTGCAGCAGCATCCATGTTCTTTCCGCCCAAAATCGCATCCTGCCACTCTACCATTGTCACATCTTCACTTACGGGAGCGTTAAAGGCTTCCGGTGGAACGTCATGGTTTGAAGCGGCGTATGTCAAGCCAAACTGAACACCGTTACCTACTTTTTCGATTCCTGTCTTTTTCCAGGGAAGTCGGATTTCGTAGGTTGTGGTTTTCTTTGTTTCGTCTCTTTTGCCGGAGAAGTCCCAGTCATCGACAGTCAGGTCTTTTCCGCCTTCCGGTAAGCTCCAAGCTACTTTGTAAGAAGAGCCGTCCGCCATTACCGATAGTCCGACCTCTAAGTAGTCTCCGGACCACTCGGCGGTTTGATACACCTTTTTGGACGCATCGGGAGCATCGGTACTTAGCATAAACTGAACACAGGAGAAAATATACATCCATCCCAATCCGCCGTCATAGTCTTCCGGGATAGGGGTATGTTCATCTGCGTATACAACCCAAGCCATATAAAGACTGTCATCGGTCCAGGTCATATAAAAATCAGCTTCTATTAGCTTTTTTTGATCGTATGCCGCGAGGAACTGGTCATTGTTATAATCCACAGAGTGAATCTTTAGGCCATACTCTCCGGTTTTAACAACCCCATCCAAAACCGGGGCTTTTTTGATATACTGGATATCCAGCTTGTGATTTGTTGGCGCAGCTCCTGCAGGTATCACAAAGAAGGATGCGATTAGTATTGCTATCAGCAATAAAGAAACAATTTTTTTCTAAAAATAAATTAAGATCCTCTTCATATGGCATATGCGTAGAAATTGTA
>CAZFVM010000139.1:0-3450 GCA_964522305.1 uncultured Oscillospiraceae bacterium | reverse complement strand
ACCCTTTATCCCGATTCAGCCGCCGGTAAGCTTACAGATGGTATTATTCCTACCACCACTGATGACTATCACTATACAAAAAGTATGTGGGTAGGTTTGAACCAAAAAGGTGATGGTACCGATAGAGTCGGGGATGATGCAAAGCCTGAGAAAATCCTTAACACCATAACCATTGACCTGGGTAAAAACCATAGCGATATCAACAAGGTTGTTGTTTATTCCAGCCAAGCCGGAGACGGTGTATTAAAGCCCAAGACGGTTGAAGTTCAAAAGTCCGATGATAACAAGAAGTTTTCCAGAGTCGGATCAGCCAAAGAAGAAAAAGTACTCGATGGACCGGCAGACAAGGATGCCGATATCGGAGTTTATACCTATACCGTATCCAAGGGTTTTAGCGCCAGATATGTTAGGGTAGTGGTTGACCAAGGAGCATGGGCAATGGTGTCCGAGGTTGAAGTTTACGCCGGGGGTGAGGCGTCTGACGATGATGATTCTGAAGACCCTGCAGATTCCGACGATCCCGCAGATTCCGACGATCCTGCTGACTCCGACGATCCTGCAGATTCCGAAGACCCCGCAGATTCCGCTGATCCTGCAGATTCCGACGATCCTGCAGACTCCGAGGAGCCCACAGAGTCCAAAGCAGACGTTTCAACATCAGATGAATCAAAGCCTGCCGAAGATGAAGGTGGACTCGATACCTGGGTTATCGTATTAATAGTAGTCGCCGCTGTTGTAATCATCGGTGCAATCGCTTTCTTTGGAAAGAAGAAAAAAGACTAATAATATACAATAAAGGTAAAAGATAGCCAAGAGCTATCTTTTGCTTTTATATGGATGTTTTTAATGTTTAATAGCGAAATCTTATCCGACTTTTTATAAGGAAACAATCATGAAAAGAAGAGTAGCAATTTTCTTACTAGTTATTTTAGTAGCTTTTAATCTATTATTGTCGACAACCGGTGCCACTGGCAATAATCCCGCAAACCTTGCCCTGGGTAAGAATTATGAAATTTTTACCGAGGCTGCCAATACATACAGTTATGGCCATACCGAGGTTGGCCCAAAGAATCAACTTACAGACGGAAAGATAGGGGACCCTTCGGATTACTACGGAGGCGCATGGAGCCATTTTGTCAGAGGAATCGGCAGAGACATTATTATTGACCTAGAGAGTGAAATGACGGTTACCGGTTTCCAGACTGCTTTTGTTCAGCTCAATGCTGATGGTATATACTGTCCTAAAGAGGTCACTTTTTCCTTATCCGAGGACGGTGAAAACTTCATGACCGTTTTTAAGGTAAAGAATCCGATCCCCAATACCGCCGAAGGCACCCACAGAGCGGTATATAAAGCCTTTGGGGAGGGATATAGAGCAAGATATGTAAAACTCCATTTTGATGTGGATGTAAATGTTTTTTGTGATGAAATATATGTTTATGGGCAGGAAGATCCGACCATAGGTTTAGAAATAATACCAAAAGCTCCAATACAAAAAGAACTTTACATTGATACAGGCGAAAAAGTAGGCGCAAAGGATATTATTTGTTTTCATTATGGGTATTGGCCGGATGACTTTACAAAATCAGATAACAAAAAAGAGGTGTTCAAGCCCTACTTAGGATATATAGACAAAGACGGTGAATATCAGGATACAATGTTCGACGCTGTTATGTTTTTGATTATACAGGGCAGGTGCCCTTCGGGAGGGAATTTAAACGCTAACGGTCCTCCGTCAATACTCAGTGATTGGGAATATCTTATAGAAAACACTTTCAAAGAAGGAATAAACTTAAGCGCTTTAGATGAAGCAACCAGAGAGCTAAAAGACCAACTGCAATTACCGGAGGATCATAAGACTACGGTATATCTATCAGCCCCCCATGCCAAGATATCCGATGTGGTGTTCGGGGACTATGATGGGGACGGAGTTGAGAATGTTATAAGCTCACTTGATGATTGCGTTGATTTATATGCTTGGTATATCGACAAAGTCTTGGAGATTTACAATCAACAAAATTATCGTCATCTGGATTTAAAAGGATTTTTTTGGTCTAATGAGTCTTTGTCTTCTCTTTATTACGAAGATGAACCCCTTTATGCCGAAAGATGCGTAAAAGAGTTGCACAAGAGGGATATGCAATGTATTTTTATTCCTTTCTACCAAGCTACAGGGATTGACAGGGTAGAGGAGTTGGGGTTTGACGCAACCATAATGCAGCCAAACCTTCCCTTTGCAGATGCTTTGCAAAAATATCCCAGACAAATGATGGATGACTTTATTTACAACGCTTCTTTTTTTCATACAGGTATGCAGGTCGAAGCCCATGATAATTTCCGAAACAATATTGCAAAATACGGACCTTTATTTATGGAGTATCTTTATGCCGGAGAACGAAGCGGGTTGATGACCGACGGTATTCATGCTTATTACCAAGGAGCCGGGTATGGTGTGTTCCATCAATGGGCGGTTGTCAATGAAGGGGAGTTGCGTTGGTTTTATGATGCTCTATACCGCTTTATAAAAGGAACTTTGAGATTTCCGGACTTTAATGTTATTGTAGACAAAGAGCTTACTGTAGGGTCAGGTGAGGCTGTATACGGCAATTTTAGGATAGATGGCGACTGGAACCCTTATCAACACAATTTATCCGTTGCAAAGCTTCCCAGAAGTGGTACTATGGTATACAGACCCGAAGCAGGTCAATATATGTATAGAGCTTCGAGGAAATATGTGGGGCAGGATAGCTTTACTCTTAAATATTTAGATCAAGACGGAAAAGAGCAACTGATTGTTGTAGATGTTACGGTTATAGAAACTAACAAGACCGAAGATATGGATTCGATTTCTGATAAGTTAGAAAAAGACAATCAAAACCCCGTTTTGAATCCTATTTGGTACATAATAATTAGCGCTATATCTATTATTATAATTATTTTGGTTCTTCTCCTTTTCAAGACCAAAAGAAAAAGAATTTCCTGATGCTAAACAATAATCAAAAGAACAAAACAATAACCGGTGTTGCACTCAACACCGGTTATTTTAATAGTTATAAGATTAGTTTTTCGGTAAAGGATACAAAGCGTAGTATTGTTTTTGAATTTTTGCTGTAAGTACAAATTCAAAGTAACTTGTGAATGGAGATTCTACAGTTTCGTTATCTCCGTCCTTTACAATCCGTTTGTAGCCAATCTCTATGAGCATCAAATCCAGCAATTCGCTTTCTTTAGCGTCGGGCAAAATAATTTTTCCATACTCTTCGATAAATACCTTTACAGCATTTTCTAACTCAGTATTTATTTCTTCCAGCATTGCATCAATTTCATCCTGCAAAATTTCTGCTATGTGCTCATCTACCAAATCATTGGTCAGTTCGTGTCCGTATTTTCTATAGCTTTCCTCTAAATCGTCTTCTGAATAATCGTCTCCGATGAGTAAAGCAAGTGATT
>CAZFVM010000138.1:0-3464 GCA_964522305.1 uncultured Oscillospiraceae bacterium | reverse complement strand
TGAAAAAAGCCCGTAGCAGCGGTATTATAACAGGTCTGCCCGATGCCTATGGCAGAGGGCGTATTATCGGTGATTATCGCAGAGTTGCATTATATGGAGTAGATTATCTGATAAATCAAAAAGTCAAGGCAAAAGAAGCCTTTGTCTTCGACCTTATCAACGACGATATTATCCGCCAAAGGGAGGAGCTCTCCGAGCAGATACGGGCCCTCGAAGAATTAAAAGAGATGGCACTTTCCTATGGGTATGATATCTCTTACCCTGCAACCGATATCAAAGAAGCTATACAGTGGCTGTACTTTGCCTATCTTGCAGCCATAAAGGACCAAAACGGCGCTGCCATGTCCTTGGGCAGAGTTTCGACTTTCCTTGATATCTATGCAGAGAGAGACTTGAACGCCGGTAAATATACCGAAACCGAGATTCAGCAACTGGTAGATTCCTTTGTCATAAAGCTCCGCATGGTTCGGTTCTTGAGGACCCCTGCCTATGACGAGCTCTTCTCCGGTGACCCTACCTGGGTGACCGAAGCCTTAGGCGGGATGGGAATAGACGGGCGCCATATGGTAACCAAGATGACTTATCGCTTTATGCAGACCTTAATCAACCTTGGAGCAGCCCCCGAACCTAATATGACGGTGCTCTGGAGTACCGGACTGCCCGAGCATTTCAAAGCTTTTTGCGCAAAGGTTTCAATAGATACCTCTTCTGTTCAATACGAAAACGATGACTTGATGAGAGTTGAATACGGGGATGATTATGGGATTGCCTGTTGTGTATCCGCTACCAAAATTGGCAAAATGATGCAGTTTTTCGGGGCGAGAGCGAACCTGCCGAAGGCTTTGTTGTATGCCCTTAACGGTGGAAAAGATGAGTTTTCCGGTGAGCAAATCGGACCTGAAATGGCGTTGATAAAAAACAATGATGCCTTAGACTACGAGGAAGTGTGGAGAAAGTACGATCAGATATGCAATTGGCTCTCCAGGCTTTATATAAACACCCTTAATATCATCCACTATATGCATGATAAATATTGTTATGAAAAAATCCAAATGGCTCTCCATGACGAACAAATCTTTATAACCTCAGCCTGTGGTTTGGCAGGGCTCTCTGTGGTTGTGGACTCTTTGTCTGCTATTAAATATGCAAAAGTCAAGCCGATACGAAATGAACAAGGGCTCACCGTCGACTTTGAAATCCAAGGGGATTATCCGAAGTTTGGTAACCATGACGAACGAGTCGACAGCATTGCCAGGCAAGTGGTGGAACACTTTATGAAAAAGCTAAACAAGCACAGGACCTACAAACAATCCAAGCCTACTCTATCTATACTCACCATAACCTCAAATGTGGTATATGGAAAAGTGACGGGAGCTACCCCCGATGGCAGGAAATCCGGGATGCCCTTTGCCCCCGGTGCCAACCCCATGCATGGGCGGGATTCTAAAGGTTGTGTTGCCTCCATGATGTCGGTAGCTTCCCTACCCTATGAATTTGCCAAAGACGGGATTTCCTTCACCTTTTCGATTGTCCCCGAAGCACTGGGCAAAGACGAAGGCAGCAGGGTGCAAAACTTAGTTTCACTGATGGACGGTTATTTTGTTGAGGGAGGCCATCATATAAATGTAAACGTTATTAACCGTGAAATCCTTATAGACGCCATGAACCGTCCGGAGTTGTATCCTCAATTGACAATAAGAGTATCCGGCTATGCTGTGAACTTTATCAGGTTGACAAAAGAACAACAACTGGATGTCATAAGCAGAACCTTTCATTCCAGAATATAAAACTCGGGTTGCGAGTGTTTTGTATAGCGGGAGGTGACGAAAAAAGCAATGGGACGCATACACTCTATCGAAACTTTTGGCGGGATAGACGGTCCCGGAATAAGGGTGGTGGTTTTTTTCCAAGGGTGTGCTTTGCGATGTCTTTATTGTCATAACCCGGACACCTGGGACCCCACCGAAGGGCAGGAAATAACAGCTGAGGAATTGGTCCGAGAAATTAAAAAATATAAAAACTTTATAAAAAACGGCGGGGTCACTCTGTCGGGGGGAGAGCCCTTGTTGCAACATCGGTTCGCTAAGGAGATAATATCCCTGTGCAAAGAAAATAACCTCCATACCGCTATCGATACCTCCGGATGTGTTCCTTTGAGCAAATGCAGTGACGTTATCGAAGAGACTGACCTTATCATATTGGATATTAAATCCATATATGACCCTATGTCAATTGACCTGACCACAAAAAACAGCCAAAACTCAAAGGAGTTATTGGCGTACTGTGAAAGCATAAACAAGGATGTTTGGGTCCGACAGGTAATATTGCCGGGATGGACCGATGACATAGAATATATCCATAACTTGGGCGGGTATCTAAAAGGCTTTGGCTGTGTGAAAAAAGTAGAGCTCCTCGGATTTCATAAAACCGGGGAGTATAAATGGCAAGAAATCGGACTGGAGTACACCTTATATGATACCCCTGTTCCCGAAGAAAAGTGTATGCAAAACCTGAGAGGTATACTCCGCTCCTATGGTTTGACGGTAAATTAAAAACAGAAGGCAGTTTTGCCTTCTGTCTTTATATTTACCTTGAAAAATAAAGGATTAAACCCAATCGTCAGTCCATCCGCTTTCGTCGTCCTCTGGCTCGAAATAGGGAACTGTGTACTCAGAATTCATATTGTAGCCTGCGGTAACAGATCTCTTAACCATGAGATACCGCACTGCCTTCATCCTGTCTTGTCCCTCACCCTTAGCGGCAATTACAAATGCAGAATTTGTAAGGTCGTGGGTCCCTAAGTAATATCTCTTAATAATCAGGTAATCCTGGGCGGTGAGCTCACCGTCTCCGTTTACATCCCCTTCTACCACCGCAACAAAATCATTGCCGTTTAATACTACGGAAAATCCTGTTCCGATCTTTGCGGTCGCTTCTGCAGCTTCGCCGTCAAGATCCTTCAAGCCGATAATTGTCTTTGGTAATCTCTCTGCCAAATCTGCGGTTGTGGTGCCTTGAGGTATGCCAAAAATATTGTCGCCTTTAACTGTTGGTAGGAATGTTTTTTCGTTTTCGGCTGCAGCGGGAATTGCTATCAACAAAACGAAAATCATTGTCAACCCTAATACAAGTGCCAATAGCCTTTTGTTACTCTTCATGAATTTACCTCCGTTTTATTATTTGATTTGATGCTTTATATTTTTACCCAGATTCCCGGGGTTTTGAGCGCTTGGTTACCTGCTTCGATTATTCCCATAATAGCCACGGTTTGTTTGGGATCGACCTTTACTTGACCTGTCTGGAAAAAGTCGCATAGTTCTTTTATAAAGTTGGGGAAATAGTCGCTTAGAGTTGATAAAACAGTAGTGGCGCCATCTTCATAATTGACTATAAGGTTAAAGTCCACTCCGGACCAACCGTAATGGCTAAAAACAGCTCGCTTTCCCCCAGAAAATTCTATTACC
>CAZFVM010000137.1:0-3518 GCA_964522305.1 uncultured Oscillospiraceae bacterium | reverse complement strand
TATCGAATAAGTCAACCCTAAAATAGGGTAAAGTCATGGTTAATCCCAATCAGTAATCCTAATCTAACTACCATCGTTATTTCCCAAGTGGAATCCGGTTTCTGAAATTGTTGATATTTATACATAATGCCAAGATTTGATTAAGCCTAATAATAGTTTTATTAATATGCGCATTGAGTATTTGCCATTATGCTAACTCTTTTTTGTTTTGGTTGACTTATATCCGGGTTAATGATATGATTTCTGATGAGTTTTTTGTTTGAGGAGGACAGTCGTGAAAATAGTTATTTTGGACGGGTTTGCCGTTAACCCCGGAGACTTGGACTGGGGGTTTATGGACCGCTTCGGTGATATTGTGATATACGACTCCACCCCAAAGGACAAAGCGGCAGAGCGTTGCAAAAATGCAGATATTGTCATAACTAACAGAGCAACTATTAATGCTTCCTTTCTTGACGCTTGCCCGACGGTAAAATATATAAGCGCCCTCGGCACAGGGTATGACATGATAGATGTGGAACTTTGTGCTAAGCGGGGGGTAGAGGTCAGTAATGTTCCCGGGTACTCCTCCCCTGCCGTTGCCCAGTTTACCTTCGCTCTTATCCTTAGCTTGGTCACGGATATTGCGGGGTTTGGGAAAATGGTTGAAGACGGGAAGTGGACCGGTGTTCCCGGGGTTCATTATGAGAGCAATACCTTCTTGGAACTCCAGGGACTGACCTTGGGGCTTATTGGTTATGGTGCTATCGGGAAAAAGGTGGCTGAAATAGCCGGAGGGTTTGATATGAACGTGGTTGCGGTCACCGGGTCAAAAACCTCGGGTAAAGATGGGGATGTTTCATTCACTACTCTGGAGGAGCTGGTAAAAGTCAGTGATATTATTTCTCTGCACTGTCCGTTGAATGCCCGAACCACCAAGATGATTAACGGCAAATTATTGGAGAAAGTAAAAGACGGATGTTATCTGATAAACACTGCACGAGGCGGTCTGCTAGACGAACAAGCCGTGGCAGATGCACTAAATACAGGTAAGCTTGCAGGTGCCGGGTTGGATGTGTTGGCAGTGGAGCCCCCGGACAAAAACAACCCTTTGCTAAAAGCAAAGAATTGTATAATAACCCCCCATGCAGCCTGGGTTTCGGTGGCTGCAAGAAAAAGGCTCCTTGAGATATTGGAAAAGAATATCGAGAGCTTTATCAATACAGGTAAAAGCATCCATTCCCTTACCAACCCTTGAGTTCTCAATGATAAACAATGGAACTAAAGACAAAAATTTACTCAAAGATTAGAGTTGTAACTAAAGAATTATAAAATAAAAGGAGATCTTTATGAACACAAGTGAGCTGTTTGAAGCGGGTATGGTAATAGCATTTGGTATTTCCTGGCCCATGTCCATACTAAAATCCTACAGGAGCAGGACCGCTAAAGGAAAAAGTCTGCTGTTTATGCTGTTTATCCTTGCGGGATACGCCTCGGGAATAACCTCGAAATTCTTAGCGGACAATTTGTCCTATGTCACTATTTTTTATATTATTAATTTCGTTATGGTCTTTACCGATGTCTTGCTTTACTTTAGAAACAAAAGGCTGGACAAAACCTCGGCATAAAAACCCAAAGCTTTGGGATAAAACTATGGCTTGTAAAAACCCGTCGATATGACGGGTTTTCTTTTATTATTCGATATAGAGAATTACTCTTCTGTGTCTTCTGCGTCTTCTGTGTCTTCTATATCTTCTTCTATATTCTCTTTATCTTCCTTTGATTCGGCAATTATTCTTTTTTTGCGGCTGTCTAAATAAAAATATAAGGGCAATGCCAATACAGAGAAGGATATTATAACAATTGAAACGACCCGGGCTATCTTCTCGAAAGTGTTGAGCTCTATATGGTCTTGGTCTTGAGTGTCCTCGGACTGCTCTATGTCTTCCCAATCTTTTGCAATATCATACAAAGGAGGGAGTGGATGGTCTTTGTAATACTCTGCCTTTTGGACATCCCTTGAAAGCAATATTGTCTTGTTTAGAACTCTGATGTCAGAGGTTAAAGTCGTGTAAAGCTCGGTATCTTCTATATCTTTTTCTAATAATAAGGTTGTGTCTTTTACAAACTTTATCAAGTCACTTCCTTTGTCCGAGAGGCTCTTGTCTTTTAAATCCTCAATTAGCTGATTTATAGTCGGGATTAATTCTTCTAACTCCCCTGCCCCTTTTGCTCCCGAGGGGATTATAACTTTCTCTATCCTGTCTTTTATAAACTTTAGCTGTGCTACAGCAGCGTCCTTTGCGTTATACGAGGGGGACTTCGCCTTTGTGGAAAATACCATAGCCGGTATATCTTTATACTCCGGTTTTGTAAATTCGTTGTAAGCAAAAAAGGCAACCCCGTCGGCGTTATTGGCCCTTATGGCGATTAGTTGTTCGAAAAAGTCCTTTGAACCATAATCCCCGACCCCGATATAGGTGAAAATCTTATCCCCTGCATATTTTACTGCTTCCCTCGACCAAGTGTTAACCCGATCTGTAGTCCCATATGCCATGGGGTGGATGATATCTACATATCCTTCGGTCAGCCACTTTACAGTGTCTTGCATCATCCGGGTGTTACTCTCGTCCAAAGATGGTCCGACATCGCAGGATATATGTATATCCGGTCGAAGGGTGGCTGCCATATCCTTTACTTTGACAACAAATTCTGTGACAAAGTCTGCCCTAAATTGACACCACTGTGACCACATTGGATTGCCCGGTTTGAAGTCTATTGGGTCCTGCCCGGTCTCTTCTTCAAATAGATTTCGGGTATATTCATCATAACCGTAATCCACTCCGCCAACCCTATCGGGATACCGAATATAGTCTAACTGAAAAGCATCTATGGAATAGTTCTTTAATATATACTCATACTCACCAAGCAAAAACTCGGTAACTTCCGGGAGTGCCGGGTTAAGGTAATGGCCGTTACCAAAAACATTAGTAACATAATTGATCCCGGTGTTGGATATATTGCGCCACTCTTTCTTCTTGTTTCCCAGCCCGAGTTCGGGATAGGTACTGCCGTCATGGCCTACTCTATATACCGGCATCCAGAGATGCAACTCCATGCCGTATCTGTGACATTCATCGATATAAGCCTTTAATACATCAAAACCGCCAAAGGCAGGAGAATGGGAAAACAAGCTGTCTGAAGAGGTTGGGAAAATAGTGGTGTTATTGTACAAGCCCTCCACACATACAATATTAAATCCCCAATCATAAATTTCTCGGATGACTTCTTTTACTGCAGTTTCGTTCTTCTGGGTGGGACGAATCCAAAGAGCTCTCCCCTCCACCGCCGGGTTTTCGATTAACATGCCATCAATAATAAGTTGGAGCGTGGTTAATTTGTTTTGTGCCACGGTCATTCCAAGCATATCATCTTTTTGCAGGGCATTTGCGAGGTCTTTGATAAGCTCCTCTGCCTTTGCGATTTCCCGATCCAAAGAATCAAAATCCAGATTCTTGTACTTGCTCTTTTGCGCTGCT
>CAZFVM010000136.1:0-3545 GCA_964522305.1 uncultured Oscillospiraceae bacterium | reverse complement strand
AATTTGGTGGGTCGGGTTCATATTCTCTTTGCCTTAAAGCTTCTTCAAATGAACCTTTGATTTTTAGACTTTCATAAATGCTGTCTGTTTGGTCGCCGTTTGTTACGACTATATAGTTGTTGTAATAGACTACCGGATTGTAAATAATCAACGAAGGGTCAACCATTAAAGCCGGGTCGTGTGCTTTTGTCTCTACCCCAATATCTGTTTTAACAATTACTCGGTTTTTGCTGTTTGTGCTTCTTCCCATCAAGAAATAAAATACATTTATGTTTTCTCCGTCAGAGGAGCGTCCAATCAATATACCCCTACCGGGGTATTCATTATTTTGCAAATATTCAAAAATCTTAGTCATCTTTTCCTCCAATTACGGTTTTGCAAATAAGCTCACAGCCTCTTGGCAAAATAACCCACTCGCACTCTTCCATAACCCTTCTTTGGAGTGATTGTGGTGTATCCGAATCAAGAATATCTATGGCTTTTTGGAATAATATTTTACCTCCGTCCGGGATCTCGTTAACAATATGTACAGTTGCTCCGGTTATCTTTACACCGTAGTCCAAAGCAGCTTGATGAACTCTTAAACCGTAAAATCCCTCTCCGCAAAAAGATGGTATTAAGGACGGATGTATATTGATAATTCTGTCGGTAAATACTGATACAAAGCTTTTGCTTAATATATGCATAAACCCCGCTAAAACCACGACATCGATTTTGTTGTTCTTTAGTGAAGTTAGTATTTCTTCTTCAAATTGGGTAACATCGGAATAATTCTTTCGCTCTATTACTTCTGTGGGTATTCCTGCTTTGCCGGCTCTCTCCAAGGCAAGAACTCCGCTCTTGCTGGATATGACCAGTACTATTTCTCCGGAAGGCATTTCTCCCTTAGCATGAGCGTTAATCAGCGCTTGAAGATTAGTACCGGAACCGCTAACCAAAACGGCAATTCGAGCCTTTAACATAACACAGTACCGCTATTACCTTTCTCAATCTCTCCAATAACATATGCGTCTTCGCCTAATGCTAACAATGTCTGAAGAGTCAAGTCTGCATCTTCTTTATCAACTATTAAGCACATACCGATCCCCATATTGAAGGTAGAAAACATGTCTTTTTCTTCTATTTTTCCTTTTTTCTTTAGTATTTCAAATATTACAGGAGTCTTAACGCTCCCCTTGTCTATCTTTGCATAAAGTCCGTTTGGAATAGCTCGAGGCAAATTCTCGTATAATCCTCCTCCGGTAATGTGAGCAATAGACTTTACTTTTACTTTATTAAATAACTCCAAAACCGGTTTTACATATATCTTTGTAGGAGTAAGCAAAGTAGCGCCTAATGTATCCGAGAGCTCCGGATAGTGAATGTCGAGGTTTGTGTTATCAACATCAAAAACTTTTCTGACCAATGAAAACCCGTTGGAGTGTATTCCGGAAGAAGAAAGCGCAATAATAATATCCCCATGTTTTATGTTGTCTTTATCCAATATCTTTTCTTTGTCGACCATACCTATGGAAAAACCGGCAAGATCATATTCGTTTTCTTTATAAATACCCGGCATTTCCGCTGTTTCTCCGCCTATAAGAGCACATCCGGCAGATATACACCCTTCTGAAATACCTTTAACAATAGTTGCAACTTTCTCGGGTACTAATTTGCCGAGAGCTAAATAATCAAGAAAGAAAAGAGGGGTTGCACCGACACAAATAAGGTCATTAACACACATGGCGACACAGTCGATGCCTATAGTATCATGTTTATCCATCAAAAAAGCTATTTTGATTTTTGTCCCGACCCCGTCGGTACTTGCGACGAAAACCGGTGCTTTTATACCTAATAGGTTTGGTTCAAAAAGTCCGCCAAAACCCCCGATAGACCCTAATACACCGGGGATATTTGTCTTTTTGATGTGGGCTTTCATAAGCTCTACCGCTTTATATCCCGCGTTAATATCTACACCTGCCGCTTTGTAACTTTCGTTGTCTAAAAACATTGCTTCACCCTTCTTTATTTTTGTCGCTCAGCGCCCGTTCATATATGCTCTTTTTGTGACTGTCGGTAACTTCCAGAGGATACTCACCGGAAAAGCAGCCGGTACAGTACCCACAAGATTCATCATTCCCCAGCTTTTTTACACTTTCTATGGTTAGATATCCAAGGGAGTCAACACCTATTATCCCTTTGATATCATCTATACTGTTGTTTGATGCTATGAGTCTGTCTTCGGAATCAATATCAGTACCGAAATAACAAGTGTATCTAAAGGGTGGTGCGGAAACCCGGAGATGCACTTCCAAGGCGCCTGCATCTCTTAATAACTCGACTAAATGAGCACTAGTCGTACCTCGCACTATCGAATCATCAATCAAAACAACTCTTTTGTTAAAAACAACACTTTTAATTGCATTTAGTTTTAGCCTTACGCTATTTTCTCTTTGGGCTTGCTCGGGTTGAATAAATATCCTGCCGATATACTTGCTTTTTATCAGCCCTACCCCATAAGGAATTCCCGATTGCTTTGAATACCCTAAGGCAGCATCTATACCGGTGTCAGGAACACCTATAACAACATCAGCATCAACAGGATGGTCAAGGGCTAATAAAGCCCCTGCCCTTTGCCTAGCTTGATGAACTGAAACACCGTCAATTACCGAATCTGGTCTCGCAAAATAAACATACTCAAAAACACAAAGTGAGCGTTCTGCTTTATTACAATGCTCTCTTATGCTTCTTAGTCCATTTGAGTCAATAATCACAATTTCACCGGGCAAAACATCTCTAAGAAAAGTTGCGCCTATTGCATCAAATGAAACGCTCTCTGAAGCAAAAACATACTTATCCCCTAATTTTCCTATACATAGCGGTCTAAAGCCGTTTGGATCTCGGGCTGCTATTAACTTAGTGGGAGACATTACAAGTAAAGAGTATGCTCCCTTAATTTTGTCCATGGCAGCAACCAGGGCTTCTTCAATCGAAGACGAGGTTAATCTCTCTTTGACTATGATATAACTAATAACCTCTGAATCAGAGGTTGTATGAAAAATGGCTCCTTCAAGTTCCAATTTTTCTCTCAATTGAGAATTATTGATTAACTTACCGTTTAGAGCCAATGCCATTGAGCCCTTAATGTGATTTACAATCAAAGGCTGTGCAAAAGACTTAAAATCAATTCTCTTTTTACCATACAAAACATGGCCGATTGCTATACCCCCGACACCCAGTGAATTAACAATCTCAGGCGAAAACACCTCATGAATAAGCCCAACATCTTTATGAACTTTCATAATTCCATCGTTATTAACTGCTATACCGCAGCTCTCTTGACCTCTGTGTTGCAGAGCAAAAAGGCCGTTGTAAACATAGGGTATAACATCAATTGTTTTAGGTGAATAAATACCAAAAACACCGCATTCTTCCTGTAATTTTAAATGCATCAAAGTTTCCTTTTTTTATTATATTATTGTTTTGAACCCAACAATCTGTTGAGTATTTCGGTATATGCACCTTCCACATCACCGAGATCTCTGCGAAAACGATCTTTATCTAAC
>CAZFVM010000135.1:0-3624 GCA_964522305.1 uncultured Oscillospiraceae bacterium | reverse complement strand
GGCAGAAGTATCTTCGAGTATGGAATCTTCGACTACAGAGTCATCGGATACCTCCGGCAGTTTTTCTTTTTCAACGTCAATTCTGTTCGGCACTCGCTTTTTTAAGTTGTACAATTTCTTTGCATAACCCGCATCCCTATACACAGCCTTCTTAGCGTTCTCATCGGTGATTTCGTCAAGCTTTTCGTATAATGAAGCAAAGTCGAGCTCTTTATCATCCCTTACTTCTTCAATCATCAAAGTGATAATATCTTTTATATCATCGGCTAAGGATTGGTCGATAGCTTCCAAAGGAAGTAGCACATCATCGATTCGTCCTTGCAGATACTTTAGAGCTTCTTCTATAGCCTTAGATTTGTCCAGAGCCGGTGTTATGGCGGAATTTCTATATATTCCTTCTGTCAACACAGCACCGGTCCCTTTCTTCAAATACGAAGAGGATTCAAAATATGCAGAATAGTCTGCTCCGGATTCATAGGCTTCTACTGCTTGGCGTTGCATATCCCGGGCTAAGAATTCGGGCATTTGAATACTGCGTCCAACTCCGAGAATCACATCATCACCGCATTTTTCGGCTTGAATCTTAATGTGTGGGGCATACCCATCGCCATAAGCCATTGGATTTAAGATATCGAGATACCCTTTTTCCAGCCAAGTTAAATAGTCCTGATACAAGTTGTTATATGCTGAGTTAATGTTAGCGCCTACAGCTGCACTAATCAAAATAGATGGTCTTAACTCATCAACAGCTTTTCTCACATCGGCAACGAAGTTTGTAACATATTGACACCGGAAGGCTACCCAATCCTCCCAATAAGATGCTTTTTCATCATATTCGGGCCTAACCCCGTATTTCTTTTCGAAGGCGGCTAAGGTTATATCATCATAACCGTAGTCATATTCGCTGTTTCTGTCAAAGTATCTTATATAGTCGAGTTGGAAACCGTCTATGTTGTAATTTCTAAAGATATATTTGTAAGTCTCCAACAGATAATCGGTAGCTTCGGTATTCGCATGGTTAATAAACTGATAGGTAGCACCATCCGAGGAGGATGTATAATTAGAGCCTTTATTATGCACAGCTAACCACTCCGGTTTTTTCGACCCCAAGGCCTTTGGATTGTCGGGGCGTCCTACATAGAAGACAGGCATCCAAATGTGTAATTCCATATCTCTTTTATGACAGGCTTCGATAAAGGCATCCAACATGTCAAAGCCTTTCCAGGCAGGGTTTTGTTCAAACAAGCTGTCGGCAGGCATGGGCATAATCATAAACCCGCCGTACAAGGTTTCAATATAGATTTGGTTAATGCCGTTATCGTACAAATCTTCTACAACAGCATCAACTGCCTCCTTAGAAGTTTGGGTGGGGCGTATCCAGACCCCCCTATATTCAACAGTTCGACTTTCGGAGAGTATAAGGCTCAACTCATCCAGTTTCGCTTGAGCTTTGTTACAAGCTTTATCCAGTTCAAGACTGTCTTTGTCTTTTTTGTAAGCATCTAATTTTTCGTTAAATTCGTTTTTGAGTTCTTCAATATCTTCTCCGATAGTTTTGAAATCCACATATCGATATTCGCTCAATGCATTAGCAAAATCTATCTCTATGGTTTGGATTTCCATCAACACACCATCGGCGGCAGATTCGGAGTCAAACTCAAAGGTGAGCATATTGGTGTCCGAGTCAAAGCTAACTTTCATACCCAATTTAATGTTGTTTTGGAGCCATTTTGCAGAATCACCATGGCCCGAGATTACATAGCTGTTTGATTTTGTCGGAACAAGGTTGTTGTTGCCTCCCAGGACTCTTACAACCCCTTCTTCGACAATAACTTCAAACCCCCATTGATTGGTATTAGTGGTGGTGCCTGCTTTATCATAAATAACCAAAAAGTCGGCGTTGCGCACAGAGTTAATACCATTAACTTTTCTTTCTACTTTGTAATAGATATCGACTTCAAGGGGTTTGTCAGATATCAAAATCGACATTGTATTGGAGCTAAACAAGATATAATCACCCAATTTGACATTTTCCATCAAGAAAGTTTTCTTTTCGGTTTCCTCATTTTCTGTTTGGGCGTTGTGTCCGGACAACACAAATCCGCCGACGGGGATTTCACTGTTATTGCCGCCAACTTTTATTACCTGTCCAGTTTCATCCACCGTAACTTCATGACCCCAGGGGTTTGTACCCGTGCTTAGGCCAAACTCAGAGTTGTACAAAATCAAAGTGCCGGTTTCTCGAGAGGAGTTAATTCCGTCCACCTTAGCGGTTACTTCCTTTGCTGCTCCGGTTATTATACCAAGGGAGAGAAACCCCGGTAACAAAAGGGCAATGGATAGCAAAACCAGAACGAGCTTTTGAGCTTTTAGTTGTTTCATGTTAAGAGTCCTTTCTCGCAGTCAATATCTTGCAACTAATATAATGTTAGAAACTTTTTGACATATTAACAAGCATTACACATTAAACCTAAAGAGCACTACGTCTCCGTCTTTGATAATATAATCCTTTCCTTCGCTTCGCACCAATCCTTTTTCCTTTGCTAACAAAGGCGAGCCCAGTTCCTCCAAGTCTCGATAGGTCACGACCTCTGCTCGGATAAAACCTCTCTCGAAGTCGCTGTGGATTTTGCCTGCTGCTTGCGGTGCTTTTGTTCCCGCTTTAACGGTCCAAGCCCGGACTTCCTGTTCTCCTGCAGTCAGATAACTAATCAAACCCAGCAGTTCGTAGGATGCTCGTATCAGTTTGTTGAGCCCGGCTTCTTTTATATTCAACTCTAAGAGCAGTTGCTCTCTTTCATCTGAATCCAGTTGGGCCAGCTGTGCTTCCAGCTCCGCACAGACAGAAATAATCTGAGATTCCTCACCTTTGACCGCTTCTTGGAGTTGAACAAAGTAAGGGTTTTTTTCATCCGGATAGGCAAGCAACTCCTCAGAGACATTTGCACAGTAAATAACAGGCTTGGCACTTAGCAGGGGAGCGCCAATCAACAAGTCGGGATTTTCCTTTATTATATCAATATTTCTGGCACTTACTCCGGTTTCCATTATTTCTTTAATCTCGACGAGAAGATTTATTTCTTTCTCCAGAGAGTTGTCCCCTTTTAATTGCTTTTTCATTCGGTCAATTCGTCTTTCCAGGGACTCTATATCGGTAAGAATCAACTCGGTGTTTATGGTGTCTACATCTCTTTTTGGATCGGTGGTACTATCTACATGTATTATATTTTGATCATCAAAACAACGTACAACATGAATAAGGGCATCAACCTCCCTTATGTGTGACAAAAACCTGTTTCCCAGCCCTTCTCCTTGGGAAGCACCTTTAACAAGTCCGGCAATGTCGACAAATTCAATTGTAGCCGGAATAATTCTCTTTGATTGATATATCTTAGATAGGGTTATAGTTCTTTCATCCGGAACAGTAACAATTCCTATATTTGGCTCAATGGTGCAAAATGCGTAATTCGCGCTTTGAGCATTAGCTCCGGTCAGGGCATTAAATAAAGTGCTCTTTCCTACGTTGGGTAGTCCGATAATTCCTAGTTTCATAAAATAGTTTGTTTTACCTTTGCGATTGTTTTAGTATGGAAATAAGTCAATTTCTTGCTGATAAAAAGATAT
>CAZFVM010000134.1:0-3655 GCA_964522305.1 uncultured Oscillospiraceae bacterium | reverse complement strand
CTGCCCGATGCGAAAGAAACAAACTTCGGGATTGAAAGTTTATCTTTCAATCTTATTCCTCCGCAAACAAGTATTTATTTCCTCCCCATATTATACCTGTGTCGCCCTCACAAAGTCAAGGCAAATCCCTCTCGCCCGCTCTGTTTGTTGTTGCTCCGCGGCATCCCCTCGGGTTTTGTAAAAAAAACAAAAAAATATCAAAAAGTCCTTTTTATTGGACAACTAATATGCTATACTACAGCCGAAAGAACAAATGTTCTTATCCTTCGGAATAGTCATAAAGCTGTATCCACTCGCACTTTCTATTCCGACACACGGATTTTGTTATTGTTTATTGTCAAGAAAGGAGCTTATATGACGGCAAAGGATTATTTACAACAATATGCTAATCTGGATAGGGAGATAGAGGGGATATGGGAGTATATCCAGCGATTGCGCTCCCTGTCTACACGGTCAACGGTCAGCATGAGCGGGCTGCCCGGCCAAAAGATGAAGAAGACAGAGGCGATGTTTGAGAACATAATACTAAATCTTATGACCGAAGAAGCGAAGATGAACACTCGTATCGATCGATTGGTCAGGATGCGGGACGGGGTAGACAGGATTTTGCAAGGGGTGCCGGATTTGCGTTACAGGAAGCTGCTTGAGCTTAGATACCTAAAGGGGATGACCATGGAGCAGGTGGCAGAGGCCATGCATTACAGTCGGCGCAACATCTTTTATCTGCACAAGCAGGCTCTGCAGACCACCGAGGATATAGTAGTAGAGGATGTCCCCCTTATGGCGTGATTTCCCCGGGGTTTTGAGAACATTATTTGAAGGCATTTTGTGTTGACAAACCCCGGGATAAATATTAAACTAAACCAAAGAGGTTGATTATATATGCAGTATTATGACCGAAGTGAGTCATAGGCGGATATTTGGACCTTATCGAATACGGCAGAGTTTTTTTACCAAATCGCTTTGCCATCACAAATAAATAAAAAAAGGAGGCACTACCATGGATAACCCAATGAAGAAAAACCGTTTGGACGAATGCTCACCAAGCAAGAACGACAACGTATCGGATGGCATAATGCGTACAGCTGCCGGGGCACCGGTTGCCAACAATCAAGATACCATGACAGCGGGCAAAAGAGGTCCTGTACTTGTTCAGGATGTCTGGTTTTTGGAGAAAATGGCGCACTTCGACAGGGAAGTCATCCCCGAGAGAAGGATGCATGCCAAGGGCTCGGGTGCTTTTGGCACCTTTAAGGTAACCCATGATATCACTAAGTATACAAAGGCAAAGATTTTTTCCGAGATAGGCAAGACAACCCGGATGTTTGCCAGGTTTTCCACCGTGGCAGGGGAGAGAGGAGCAGCCGACGCCGAGAGAGATATTCGGGGCTTTGCTCTGAAGTTCTATACCGAGGAGGGCAACTGGGACATGGTAGGCAACAACACCCCTGTTTTCTTCTTTAGAGACCCAAAGAAGTTTATCGATCTCAACCATGCGGTTAAGAGAGACCCGCGTACAAATATGAGGAGTGCCAACACCAACTGGGATTTTTGGTCTTCTTTGCCCGAGGCATTATTGCAAGTCACCATCACCATGAGCGACAGAGGGATTCCCTCGTCCTATAGGTATATGCACGGCTTCTCCAGCCACGCTTATTCTATGATCAACGCAGACAACCAAAGAGTCTGGGTGAAGTTCCACTTCCGCTCTTTGCAGGGGATACAGAACCTGACAGATCAAGAAGCGGCAACAGTCGTTGCCAACGACAGAGAGAGCCATCAGCGCGACCTATACAACGCCATCGAGCAAGGCAAGTTCCCCAAGTGGAGGATGTATATCCAAGTCATGACTGATGAACAAGCAAAAGACATGCCCTACAACCCCTTCGATCTGACAAAGATGTGGCTAAAGAAGGATATCCCCCTTATCCCCGTCGGTGAGTTTGAGCTAAACCGCAACCCGGACAACTATTTCCAGGATGTTGAGCAAGCGGCTTTCACTCCTGCCAATGTGGTCCCCGGTATCGGATTTTCCCCCGACAGGATGTTGCAGGGCAGGTTGTTCTCCTACGGAGACGCCCACAGGTACAGGCTGGGAGTCAACCACCACCAGATACCGGTCAACGCACCCAAAGGGGTAGAATCACCCCACAGCTTCCACAGGGATGGAATGATGCGGGTAGACGGCAACCTCGGCTCCGAGCTCCATTACGAGCCAAACTCCTACGGCGGCTGGAAGGAGAGCCCTCATCATACAGAGCCGGTCCAGAGCGGCGGAGACGCCTATCATCATGACTTTAGAGAAGACGACCACGACTATTATTCCCAGACAGGTCTCCTCTTTAGAGCTATGACTCCGGAGCAGCAAGAAGTATTACTTGCCAACACCGCGAGGAACATGGGGGATTCGACCCTGCAAATAAGACACAGATTCATCCAATCCTGCTACCTGGCAGACCCGGACTATGGCAAGGGCTTGGCACGCGCCCTCAATATCAATATCGAGGATGTAGACTTAGACCTTCCGGCAAGGACTTCCAAAGAAGCCAACTACAAGGCGAACAACGCCCACCCGGAGCTAAACATCCCCGCACCGCAGATTAAGGATTTCCCGGAGATAAAGACAGAGTACGACCCGCTAAGTCTTGTCAATCCCGAGGACGACCCCTATCTATTATAAGTCAACACCATACAAAAAGGGCTGTAACAAATCAGCTCATAAAAAACAAAATATCTCGTTCATCCGATAAGATGGCGAGATATTTTTGTTTTTCAGTTGTTATTTGGTTTTAACCTCTAATTATTATTAATGTCCGGCTACATCAAGAAAATCGCTATCAGGGTGCTTGGAGTTGAAAAAGATAATCGATATGTACTCTGAATCAGCATCAATAGGTGAATCATACTTCAGCGTTTTGTGTTCAAGATATTTTGAAGAAATATCACATTCATACTGCACACAATATTCTACAATTTCAAACTGAAGATCGAGTTTTTCAACCAGCGAAACAACATCTTTAATAGAGTCTTTTCGGATCAAGACACTACCAAAATATTGGATTCCATTTCCATTGCCGTTCAGCTTACCATAAACGCTCTTTGTTTCAATGATATCCGCATCGGTGTACTCAGAGATTGTACTTGAAAACACTTCTATCAATATGTTAAGGTTATTTTCATTTTTCTTTTCCTTGTAATATTCGGTCGCAAATACGGCACTTGCACCTATTGCAAGAATAAGCAAAACAGGCACAGCTACTATCATTAATTTTCTCATAAATTTCTTACTTTCTCGACGAAGCGGCATATGCTTCATCGTCAAAAAAATCAATTATTTATACTTTACTCTGCCGCAGCATCTCCGTATCCATTATATCTTGCCAGGATAGTTTTAATTTGTGATTCGCTGAAATCGTAGAAATCCTCATACGGAACAGATGTCTCAAATTCATATTGGCAATCAAGAATTACAAGAGCACAACAATAAATATTATATGTATTGTTATCGTGCAAGTTTTTCCATACATACCAAACATCTTGCCAGTCACCTTGATCGTATTGCGAAGTCAAATTAATAAAGCCCCTATTACCGTTAACTCCTCAAGCTTTCGACCGTCCCAAGACAATGAGATTATGCCGTTCCAATTGAGAGGAT
>CAZFVM010000133.1:0-3670 GCA_964522305.1 uncultured Oscillospiraceae bacterium | reverse complement strand
CGTAATTCTCGTCTCTGGTTTCGCCTTCTGCCAGTTCGCTCTGCCAAATCCCGTTATCGGTGCTTACATTGGTCCAGCCGTCTGCTGACCAGCCGTTGTCATCCAACTTGCCGTCTACAACTATGGTCTCGGGGATGCATTCGCCTTTTTCGTCATCATCACCTAGTCCATCGCCATAAAACACGTCTTGGTCTGCCTGATAATTTGCTACAACCTGAGCTTCGGTCAATTCCTTGGAATAAAAACGCATGGAAAGAAACTCAGCTTCGTAGTTACGAGAAGTTTGGTCGTGACCAAACCAAAAATCATTGGCATTAATTGCTGTGGTTACATCCTTCTCGTCGATTAATACACCATCAACATACAACTTAACCTTACCGCCTACTTTGTAAGTAATGGTTGTTGTGGACTTGGTGAAATAATCCAAACCACCGGCTACCTTAGGTCTTGCGTTACCCGCACACTTAAACTCGATAAAGTCTCCGGGTACTCTGCGGAACAGTGAGAAACTGTCGTTGGTGCAATTAAGAAAGGTGTTGAACTCGGTAGCAATGGAGGTAAGTTCACCCAACACCAGTTCAACCGAGAACTCGTCTGCGTTTACCGTGTCTTTGATAACATCGGGCATAAATGTCTTTGATGTGTTGAGAACATAAGCGTCCTCGGTAAAATAGTTGTTTGCATCAATAAACACTCCATCAATATGATGCCCGTTGCCTGATAGGTCAGCCCATGTTGTAGCGCTAACATCATGACCGGTGGCGGTGTTGTGATTTCCTAAATAGCAAGCAACAAGACCGTCTGTTTCGTAGGGTAAGGTAACTGCCGATACCGGTAGTACCGCTACCAAAGAAACAATCATAATCGCTGCTATTAACAGGGAAATTAGTTTGTTCTTCATGTTTCGCTCCTTTTTTGAAGTTTTGTTTTGAAAATATTTGTCTTTATATTCTTATAGTCTATATAGTTTACCATTATATAACATAAAAAGCAACATTTTTTTGGTGTAAATGTTATTGAAACAATGTTTTTGGTTCAAGCTATGATTAGGATTTCTTTTTCTTTACACTAATTATGATACCGACTATCAAAGCAACAATTAAAACACCGCCAATTATAATATATATGGTGTAGTCTTGATCTTTTTTGTTGTCGGGATCATCCGATTCTTTATCTTCGGACGCATCGATATCCGGCTTGGTCTCGTCTTCGGTATCGGTGGACACGGTCGTTTCTGATTCTTCTGTTGATTCTTCTTGTGAAGAATCCTCGTCGATCGGATCTCTTTCGTCCGCAGAGCTATCCTCTTGCGATTGACTTTCTTCTGCAGTATCATAAAATATCTCAAGGTCAGCTTTGTAATTCGCGGATACTTGATCAGCAGTCAGTTCTTTGGAATAAAAACGCATGGAGAGGAATTCCGCCTCGTAATTACGAGAAGTTTGGTCGTGACCAAACCAAAAATCATCAGCGTTAATCGCTGTTGTTATGGATTTTTCGTCAATCTTCTTGCCGTTTACATACATCTTTACCATACCGCCTACTTTGTATGTTATGGTAACAGTTGATTTCCGGAAATAGTTGAGGCCTCCCGGTACTTTGGGCCTTTGGTTTGCCGCACACTTAAACTCAATAAAATCTCCCGGTACTCTGCGAAACAAGGAGAAGTTGTCGTTGGTACAATTGAGAAAGGTGTTAAACTCGGTTGCTATTGAATCCATCTTGCCCAAAACCAACTCGACGGTGAACTCGTTTCCGTTTATGGTGTCTTTAATAGCATCCGGGAAAAACGTCTTGGATGTATTGAGAACATATGCGTCCTCGGTAAAATAGTTCGTAGAATTAATTACAACTTTCTTGATGTCGTTCCCATTTCCCGACAAGTCAGCCCAGGTTTTTGCCTTGGTATCTTGGCCCGAACCTGTGTTGTCATTGCCTTGATAACATGCAACAAGGCCGTCTGTTATATAGGGATGACTCACCTTTGCAGATACAGATACCATGGTAATTGCCGTTATAATCATAATAACCGAAATCAGCAGTGTAAACATCTTGGTCTTCATGACTTCCTCCTAAATAGTTTGTTTTGAATATAAACTTATCATCTTGATTTATTATATCATCTTGTTAATAAACAATCAATATGTTAACAACTGAATTTAGGTAGTTTTGTTTGGTTTTATGATAAAAATTACCTTAAAAAATCAAAAACTCCGGGTTTTTTATTTTTAATGATTGAAATTAACAGACTAATATGATAGTATTTGTTTTGTAAATACAATTATAAAAAGAAAGAAGGTATTTTATATGATTGCAAAGCTTGACAGAGACGGATGTATTTCCTGTGGATTGTGTGCCGAAATATGCCCGGAGGTCTTCGTAATGGCGGATGACGGTTTGGCAGAAGTCATCCTTGAAGAAGTCCCCGAAGAAGTAGAGGACATGGCTGTTGAGGCCCAGGACAGCTGCCCTGTGTCGGTCATAACCATAGAATAATCCTCCCTCGGCGTTAATCATAAGCCAAATGTTTTTATAAAGCACAACCGGTCCGCGAAATTTGCGGACCGGTTGTTTTATTACCTGTCAATTATCAAAATTTTTAGGTTGCATAAAACTCAATAGCATTACCATATTCTTTGAGAATGTTTTGGAGTATATCTTCGTGCTTAAAATCCTTGTGATACAAAATGTTAGTCTGACGGATCATACTGAGGTTCTCTATAGGCAGTACGGTAATCTTCCCCTTCTTTAACTCATCGAGACAAACGCTTCGAGATAAAATAGAAACCCCTATGTCCCTTCTTATAAGATCCTTGATGGTCGCAATATTATCCACCTCCAAAATAACATTAAACTCGTCTAAAGACATATTGTGGCTTTCTAAGTTTGCCTTAAAAAGATTGGTGGTGCCCGAAGTGTGTCTGCGGAGTATGAGGGGTTGTTTTTTTAAGTCGTTGATTGTAACCATACTGTTTTTTGCCAAAGGGTGGTTGTTTGACATAACTAACACCAAAGAGTCGGTATCCAGCAACAAAGAGCTAATGGACGGGTCGTTCAAGTTTCCCTCGACTATTGCCAAATCCACCTCATAATTCTTTAGCATATCATAAAGTTTATTTATAGTGTCGGTTATAATGGTTATGCTGGTACCCGGGTTCTTTGCGCTATACTTCCCCAATACCTCAGCGACCGCTCCGCTCCCGGCAGAATGAGTTACACCCACTACTAATCGCTGCACACTTCGCTGCTCGTCCTGAATGCTTTGCTTCATGGCTTCATAAAGCGCAATGTTGCGACGAGCATACTGTAACACAATATTTCCTTCTCTGGTAGGCAAAATAGTGTTACCGACTTTGTGCAAAATCTTGATAGATAACTCCCGTTCGAGTTGCTTTATGTGTTGTGTAACTGCAGGCTGAGTAAGGGATAGTTGGTTAGCCGCTTTGGTGTATCCGTTGTTTTCGACCACCGCTAACAGGGTATAGAGCTTATGATCTATCATTGTCAGTTCCCCCTTTATAACATATTGTTATGGTCGCTAAAGATATTATAATTTTACTTTATGTAAATTATGTTTATAATGATAACATATGACTTAACATAATTCAGCCCACAACACACATCCAGCTAACAGTCTCGGTGCCAAAAAACCTTCGCAGTCCAAAGTAGA
>CAZFVM010000132.1:0-3722 GCA_964522305.1 uncultured Oscillospiraceae bacterium | reverse complement strand
AAATAGCGATATAAAAAGCAATTTGGCTCACAAAATCGGTGGTCACAAACCCCAGCTCGGTGGGAACCAAATATCTTCCTTCTCTTTTTACATAGTTTCTTGCAATAATAGTAGTTATAGTGGGGGTATATGTAGAAGGTCTTCCGATACCCTTTTCTTCCAATACCCTTACCAGCGAGCCCTCGGTGTACCTTGGGGGCGGCTGGGTAAAATGTTGCTTTGGAGTTAGTTTTTGCTGCTTTAAAACCTCGTCGACTTTTAGTGTCGGCAATATGGCTTTTGTGTTGTTTTCTTCATCTGTATCCTCGGTCGGCTCTTCGTACAGTATCCTATAACCCTGAAACTTTACTGTTTCCCCCGATGCTCGGAAGAGATAATTCTCGACCAAAAAATCATAGGTGACCGTATCGAACAAAGCGGCGCTCATCTGGCTTGCCATAAAGCGCTCCCAAATAAGTTTGTATAGTCTATATTGGTCTGAGCTTAGCTTTTGCTTGATCGAATCCGGGGTAATCCCGGGGTCGGTGGGTCGGATTGCCTCGTGAGCGTCCTGGGAGCTCTTCTTTGACTTATAGAAGTTCGGTGTCTTGGGATAAAACTCTTCACCGTAATTGGCTACGATAAAACTCTTTGCCGCTGCCATCGCCTCTGTAGATATCCTAAGCGAGTCTGTACGCATATAGGTTATCAGACCTTGGGTAGAGCTTTTGTTCCCTATGTTTATTCCTTCGTATAGCTCCTGAGCTACCCTCATTATCCGCTGGGAACGGAAGTTTAGTCTTCTGCCAGCTTCTTGTTGCAGTGATGAAGTTATAAAAGGAGGCAGCGCTCTCTTAGTCTTGACAGCCTTCTTTACGTTGGAAACTACATAATCTTTGCCGTCAATGGTCTTGATTATACCGTCTACTTGTTCTTTGTCGGTTAGCTCTATCTTTTTGTCCTTGTCACCAAAGAACTTGGCAGTTATATTATTTTTGTCATGGGTGGCAAGCAGAGCTGTTAAGGACCAATATTCCTTGGGGTCGAAATTGTTGATTTCTTCTTCCCGCTCTACAATAATCCTGGTCGCAACCGATTGAACCCGCCCTGCCGACAAACCACTTTTGATTTTTTTCCACAGAAACGGGCTTATCTTATAGCCCACCAGTCTGTCCAATACTCTTCTTGCTTGTTGAGAATCTACCAAGCCCATATCTAAGTCCCGAGGATTCTTTATTGCTTCTTTAAAAGAACTCTTTGTTATCTCATTAAAAGATATGCGAGAAAACTTAGCTTCATCTTCGCCCAAAGCTTGAACCAAGTGCCAACTGATAGCCTCCCCTTCCCTGTCAGGGTCGGTTGCTAAAATAATCTTGTCGGCTTTTTTCGCTTCTGATTTTAAGGAGTTAATTAGCTCTCCTTTGCCCCGTATATTTATGTACTGAGGATTAAAGTCATCCTCTATATCGATTCCGAGTCTGCTCTTTGGTAAATCTCTGACATGGCCCTTACAAGCCACGACCTTGTAGCCCTTACCCAAAAAACTTTTTATCGCAGGTATCTTGGAGGGGGACTCAACTATTACTAATGTGTTCATATACAAAATCCTTGTCTCCGACAAATTTGTTATCTTCAGGATTGTCGGTTCTCCTATCTATATAAACTAATAACCCGAGGTTATCGGTTAATCTGTTTTTTTAAAACCTCTGCCTTAGGCTTTCTTTGCAATAAACTTGTTACCCGCAAGGGAAATAACCTTGCCTTCTATCTCTAACAAAGTCAAGGAAGTAAAGACCTCACCTATATCAAGAGCGGCACCGACTGCTATCTCATCTGCAGTCAAGGGCTTGTTGTTGCCCAAGAGCTTGAGTATTGTGTCTTCTATACTATCCGGAGCCGAAGAGGTGCTGCCCAAAGCTTGTTTTGGCTTGGGGATACCAACTTTGTGTATTGTCCTTTGATTTGTTTGGGTTGTTTGGGGGTATGGGTCATCATCGCCATAAGAGACAAACCGACTGCCAAAGGGGGACATGTTCTCGGTCTTGATTTTGGTCGGATAGTCCAGCGCCAAAGGCCCCAGTACATCCAGAGGGTTGGTCGCTACCTCCACGCCTTTTTTGATAAGCTCGTTGGTCCCTGCGTTATCACTGCCTAAAGGTCCGGGGATGGCATAGACCTGCTTGCCTTGAGCCACGGCATAGTTGGCGGTTATGAGTGCTCCGCTTTTCTCTCCTGCTTGGGCTATTATCACAGCTTTGCTCAAAGCACTTATAATCCTGTTACGCGCAGGGAAATCGTACTTTGACTTCTTGCAACCGGGATACATCTCGCTTATTACCAACCCATCGTCATACAGTCGATAAAAAAGCTTGGAATTTGACAGGGGGTAAATCTCATCTATCGGGGTACCCAATACGGCAACGGTAAACCCTTCCCCTCTCAAAGCTCCGCGATGGGCTACGGTATCTATACCCTTTGCCAACCCACTGACCACCACTCCGCCGCTCCTGGCTATGTTGTAAGCGAAGTGCTCGGCGGTGGCGCCGCCGTGGGAGGTCATCTGTCGGGTGCCGACTATGGCTATGCAAACCTCATTGTTGAGGTCACGGGGTTTGCCTTTGCAATACAGTGCAGCCGGCGGTGCCGATATATACCTTAAGGACTCCGGAAAATCCGGGCTATGGTATGTGATAATACTAATATCGTTGTTGTTGCAGGTCTTTTGTACTTCAAAGGCTTGGCTTAAGTCTTTTTTGTATAAATTCTCTTCGCTGATATATTTGTTGTTCAAAAAAGAAAAGTCATCACAGTTGTATATATCTTCTGCGCAGTCGAAACGCTCAAAGAGTTTTTGATAAATGCCACTATTGATACCACAGGCAATCTGAAGCCAAATATAATAGATAGTGCTATCTGTCATTAATTATATATCCCCCATTTTATGATAGCTCCCAGAGAATAACCGTGGCGGCGACAGAGGCGTTGAGGCTCTCTACTTTGCCGCTTATCGGTATCTTTATCACACCGTCACAAAGAGCAATAATGTCGTCGGGCAACCCGCTGCCTTCTTGTCCGATTACAAAACAATCGGTGGGTGTAAACTTATGTTTTTTTAGAGATATGGAGTCCTCCCGCAATGCAGTGGCATAAACCCGTCTGTCCCCGGACTTAATATGCTCTATGAATCCCTTAGTATCCCGGGTAATAAAAAGCGTTGCAGAGAACAATGCTCCCATGGTTGCCCTGACAGTCTTGTGGTTGTATATGTCGGCGGTGTCATCGCTTATCACACAGTGAGCGCTGTCAAAAGCTGCAGCTGTTCTCAATATGGTGCCCACATTGCCGGTATCCTGTAGGGAATGCAAAATAATAATCCCCTTGTTGCTTGGGACTGTATCCCAAACCGTAGGGCTGTCTATGACCTTTACATTATCCAAAAACCTGCTGACAACAAAAATGCCTTGCGGCGAGGTTTCGGTTGTTAGTTTTGCAAAGACATCCTGACTGACGGTAATAAGTAAGTCTCTCGGTACTTTATCCAGGACATCGGAGTATCTGCCCAAAGCCCTTTGGGTAACAAAAACCGTCTCCGGAACATGCCCGTTTCTCAAAAACTCCTCAAGAAGAATAGCTCCTTCAAAAAAGAAAAGTCCGGTCTTAACCCGCAGGGTCTTGTCCCTGAGCTTTATTGCGTTTTTTATTCGTTCGTTTCAGCAATGCCCGCAAGCGTTTTCGGCAAATCA
>CAZFVM010000131.1:0-3728 GCA_964522305.1 uncultured Oscillospiraceae bacterium | reverse complement strand
CAGTTAAGGTAGAAAACCATAAAAAGCAAGCTTTATATGGTTTTAGTCGTTGAATGAAAAGAGTAAGACTTAATTCGTAATTCGGAATTCGGAATGCGTAATTGACTAAGGGATAGTTGGGACGTGTCCCGGAATAGCTTCAAATTGGAAATTTGAAGTATCACACAGTTGGGAAACGACCGTAGGTCGTAGTTGGGACGTGAGCAAAGCTCACAGTTGTGAGGTTGACAAAGTCAACAGTTTAGACGCAGACTGCGTCTGCAGTTAAGGTGTCTGCGACGCTATTTGATTATATACAGCAGTTTTGAAGTTGACTCGGTCAACCTCAAAACTTCGTCCTTATCCTTTTATTTAAAGATTAAAACTATCAAAAACTTGTTTTAGATTGTTTTTACCTCAACTGTGTCCCTTTGGGACACGTCTAAACTGTTGACTCCGTCAACTTCTAAACTACGACCTATGGTCGTCTCTAAACTGTTGACTTTAGTCAACTTCTAAACTATTCCTTCATCAATTTCTCTTATATTCTATTTTTCTCTTTGAGCCAGTTGACTGTATCGGTGAGGGTGTCTCGCATGTCCCGGGTGGTGTAGCCGAGTTCGGCGGCTGCTTTGGCGTGGGAGAAGTTGGCATTGGAGTTGAGGGTGTGGATGGAGTAGGAGGTGAAGAGCGGGGGCTGGCGGAGTATCTTGTAATATAGCTCTGCCAGAGGGGCGGTGAGCTTGACAAACCAAAGGGGCAAAAAGTTGGTTATCTTCCGCTTGCCGGTTATCTCGTGGAGGAGGGTCAAAATATCTTTGATAGAATAAAACTTGTTTGACAATATATAGCACTCCCCGCACCTGCCTTTTTGGCTCGCCGAGATGATGCCTTGTGCCACATCCCGCACGTCAACAAAATCATAACCTCCGTAAATACCGGAGGTTAGTCTGCGCTTGTAATAATCGATTATTAAAGTTGTGAGGTGTCCCCTGCCGTTGTCCGCGGGGCCTACTATTCCCGAAGGGTGGACAACGCAAACGCAAAGCTCATCCTTTGCCGACAAAACATTTGCTGTCGCTTGTGCCTTGGTCTTTGCATAGCTTCCTATCACGGTGTCGGGGGAAAACTCGTCGGTCTCTGTTATTACCTGACCTTTTGGCTTCTCGGGGATGGCGTGGACCGAGCTGACATAAATAAGCTTTTCGACCCCGTGGGATTTGCACATCTCTATTATGTTGTCTGTCCCCTTAACATTGACCTCGTACACGGTGGTGTCTACCTTTGTGGCGATAGAGACTATCCCGGCACAATGGATGACTACAGGGGTGTAATCCCCGAAATCGGAGAAAAAAGAGAGCATAGAAGACTTGTCCCGGACATCCCCGACAAAGATATCGATATCCGGGGGCAAGTTTTTTTCGGTAGGCAAAACCAAGCCTCTGACCTTGGCGCCGGCTTGTCTCAACATCGACGCCAATACACAGCCAAGATGACCGGCGGCGCCGGTGATTAGGTATAGGTAGTTCATGATATATCTCCGATATAGTGGGCGAAATACCTCAAATTGGAAATTTGAGGTATCCCACAGTTGGGACGTGTCCCGGAATAGCTTCAAATTTCAAAGTTGAAGTATCACACAGTTGTTTGTTGTTAGTTGTTAGTTTAGACGCAGACTAAATAGCTCAAATTGGAAATTTGAGGTATCCTGCAGTTAAGGTAGAAAACCATAAAAAGCAAGCTTTATATGGTTTTAGTCGTTGAATGAAAAGAATAATTACGAATTATGAATTACGCATTCCGCATTGCCCTTCTTACTCAAATAACGTCGCAGACACCTTAACTGTTGACTTTAGTCGACTTCAAAACTGCGAACTTCATCGTTAGATGAAGTTTTAACCTCAAAACTACGACCTTTGGTCGTTTCGCAACTGTTGACTTTAGTCAACTTCTAAACTGTTCCTTCATCAAATTCCTAAAATTAGGGTGGCGATGGAGAAATACAGCATCAATGCAAAGGCGTCTACTATGGTGGTAATCAATGGGCTTGCCATTATTGCCGGGTCGACCTTCACCTTCTTTGCTGCCAAAGGCAGGGTGCCGCCTACTATCTTTGCCAATATTACCGTGAAGAAAAGGGTGATGCTGACGGTGAGGGAAACCTTGAGGTCGTGGTTGGCAGAAGATATATAATAAACCCGAAAGAAGTTGACGACTGACAAGACTAATCCGGCAAGGCAGCTGACCTGCAGCTCTTTCCACAGCACCTTAAAGACATCCTTCATGTTTATCTCGCCGATGGCGAGCCCGCGGATAATAAGGGTGGAAGACTGGGAGCCGGCGTTGCCGCCGGTGTCCATGAGCATGGGGATGAAGGACGCCAAAACGATAACAGACTGTAATGCGTTGTCGTACTTCTCGATTATGGCGCCGGTAAATGTGGCGGAAACCATGAGGATTAAAAGCCAGGGAATCCTGTTCTTTGCCAATACAAAAGCGTTGGTCTTGAGGTACTCCTTCTCTGAGGGGCTCATGGCTGCCATCTTCTGGAAGTCCTCGGTAGTCTCTTGCTCGATAACGTCTACGATATCGTCGATGGTGACTATCCCCACCAGGCGGCGCTCGGTGTCTACCACCGGCATGACGAAGTAGTCGTACTTCTTAAACAGATGGGCTAACTCTTCTTGATCGTCGTGGGTGTGGGCGTACACGATGTTTGTATCCATAATATCCTCGATGAGGCATTCCTCATCGCTGAGGATAATCTTGCGGATAGAAACAACCCCCTCGAGGATTCTGTTTTTGTCTATGACATAACAGGTGTCGATGGTCTCTTTGTCCAGCCCTATCTCTTTTATCAGATTGATAGCCTGCTTTACTGTCATCTGACGCTTTAGGTCCACATACTCGATGGTCATTATGCTACCCGCGGATTCCTCGGGGTAGTTGAGTATCTGGTTTATCATTCGACGAGTGTTCTCGTCTGTGTTCTTTAGCACCTTCTTGACCACATTAGCCGGCATTTCCTCGATGAAATCCACGGTGTCGTCCAGGAACAGCTCGTCTAAGATGCTGCGAGCCTCCCGGTCGGTGATGGTCTCGATAATGTAACGCTGCAACTCGTAAGACATATGGGTAAACACACCTGATGCGATATCCTTGGGGAGGATACGGAACAAGACGAGAAGCTTTTGCTTGTCTAACTCCTCGAAGAGTGCAGCGATGTCCACCTCGTTCATCTCGACTAAGTGGTTCCTTACCTCGGCGTATTTACCCAGCTCTATTAACTCTAAAATTATCTCCTGCATATAGCAGACCTCCTTTTGGGTTGCCAAAAATCAAAAAAGTGATATCCGCACCCTGTCTTTTTGTCCCGGATGATTTGTACCTTATTTTTCTACTCGGTTCGGGATATGGGTCCATGATACCACCTCGATTCTGAAGGAAATAATTTTGACTTTACAAAACTTAGCATAAATAAAAACGCTATTTTACAAAAAGCGCTTATCGTGAAATCGAAAGCGTTTTTTGGCGTTTTGTTACTCTTCTATTATGCGATAAAATGAGAAAATAGTCAAGAGAAAACTGACAACGGAGATTGTCAGTTTTCTCTACGGGTATATAAAAAGCCAATATGATAAACAATAAATAATAAGTACAGAAACAAATAGAAGCTTATTAATATTCTTCTACCTTTTTTTGAGAGTAGAATTCTTTGCCCAGTTGCCAAAGAAACATGTCTATTGCTG
>CAZFVM010000130.1:0-3808 GCA_964522305.1 uncultured Oscillospiraceae bacterium | reverse complement strand
ATGAACGAAAGGTCCATCAAGCGACTGGAGCAAATAGGTGAGGTGGTTATCAACCAAGGCTCAACAGCTCCGGAGGATGTAAAGCAGGTAATCTCCGACGCCACCATAGCTATTACCAGTTGGGGTAACGGGGAGTTTTCCGAGGACATTCTCGATACATGCCCCAACCTCAAGATAATAGCCCACGGTGCCGGAAGTGTAAAGCCCATAGTCAGCGATGCTATATGGGAGCGAGGCATTAGGGTGGTAAGCAGCGCCAATATTTTGAGCGGCGGAGTTTCGGATACGGCATTGGGATTCACCATAGCGGCATCAAAACATTTCTTTACCCTCAACGATAATATCCATGCTGGCGGCTGGGACGAGGGAAGGGAGAATGTAAAAGAGCTTTTCGAACTCACCGTCGGAGTAGTGGGAGCAGGTTGGGCAGGCAGAAGATATATAGAGCTTTTAAAATCCTTTGATGTTGACATAATCCTTTACGACCCCTATATCACAGAAGAAAAAGGCCGGAGTTTGGGAGCAAAGAAGGCGAATTTTGATACATTGCTAACCGAGAGCGATATAATATCCATTCATGCCCCCTCTATCCCCGAAACCCACCATATGTTTAATCGCGATACCTTAGCAAAGATGAAGAAAGATGCGGTCTTGATTAACACCGCCAGGGGTTCTCTAATAGACGAAGTTGCCCTTTACGAGCATATGAAAGCCGGCAACCTCAAGTACGCTTGTTTGGATGTTTTTGAGCCCGAGCCCCCGTCGAAGGACAATCCTTTGCGGACTTTACCCAACTGCATTATGACCCCTCACTTGGCGGGCCAGGCAAACAATGGATTAAAGAAGATAGGCAAGCATGTCTGCGAAGAGATAGAGAGAATATTGGCAGGAGAGCAACCTATCTGTGAGATAACGCAGGAAATGTTAGCCACCATGGCATAAGACTCTTTTGATTTTGATTGACATGATTGAGGTTACCCATGAAGGACAAATCGGTTTTGATGGCGATGAGCGGCGGGATTGACAGTTCTGTCGCAGCCTTCCTTTTAAAGAAACAAGGTTATATTGTTTCGGGCGCCATTATGGAGCTTTTCGACCCGACAAGATTTAATACCCGAGACCTCCCCTATGACCCAGAGTCAGACATAGAGGAGGCAAGGTCTGTTGCAAAAAAACTGGATATTCCATTTCATGTTTTTGACTTCAAGGATTATTTTTTGCGGCGGGTGATAAATCCTTTTATCTCCACATATGAGGCAGGAGGCACACCTAACCCCTGTATAAGTTGCAACAAACACATCAAGTTCGCCCATTTTTATGACAAAGGCCGGGAGTTAGGATATGAATATATCGCCACCGGTCATTATGCAAGGGTTGACCAAGACAGTGTCACAGGCAGATATCAGCTAAAGAAGGCGGCTGACAAGACAAAGGACCAGTCCTATGTTTTGTGTTTTTTGACTCAAGAACTTTTGAGTAAGATTATTTTTCCTTTGGGGGATATTACAAAGGATGAAGCAAGGCAGATAGTCGGAGCCAACTCCTTTACCCGCTCGGACAGAAAGGAAAGCCAGGACATATGCTTTATAAAAGGGATGGAATACTCCGAGTTCATACAACGGTTCACGGGCAAAGAATATCCGTCGGGGCATTTCGTTGACACAAAGGGGAAGGTGTTGGGAGAGCACAAAGGTATTATCGGCTATACCATAGGACAGAGGAAGGGATTGGGATTATCCCTGCCGGAGCCCATGTATGTTTGTGGTAAAGATGTGGGTTCCAACACAGTAACCCTATGTACAAAGCCGGAGCTATACACCCGAGAGTTTTATATCAGGGATATCAATTTGATTTCAATAGACAAAATTACCGCTCCCTTATCCTGTAAGGTCAGGACCCGATATAATCAGGCAGAACAACCGGCTACGGTCACTCCGGTATCCGACAGCAGACTGCATATAAGGTTTGATACAGACCAACCCCCGGTGGCAAAGGGTCAGACTGCCGTAATGTATGACGGGGACTATGTAATCGGCGGCGGAATTATCGACTAACAACACTCTTGCAGCACAACTTGAAGTTGACATAATGCGCAAATAAGGTTAACCTAAAAATGTGTTTTCCGATGGCAAATTATGTAATAAAGCTTAAAAACCAAAACAACTGCCCTTGAAACAGCTGTTATCAGCCGAATTCAAGGGCAGCTTTTTATTCAATGTTACATCAAGGCGTTTTGGTTACTGCTCACTAGATTTTTCTGATGCTTTTTTAAACACCCTTTAGATTACCTCTTTTATAGCTTCCAGCAGGTGGTTTGCAATAAATGCCGCTCCCTCCGGGGTCGGATGAATACCGTCATTCGCCCAATCGGTAGGAGCTTTCTTTATCGAAGCGGCAGCAAAGAGCCCGTCCAAGGGGACAAAAATATCGGCATATTCCCGTGCGAGGGACCGGGTAATATCGATTTTCGGATTTAAGTCTGCTCTGAAGTAGGCTTGAAGATCTCTATATAGCAAAAATTGTTCCATCATTATTATTTTTGCTTTTGTGTTTGTCTTTATGCTTTCCAATACCTCCCGATAACAGTTTTCAAAGTGCTCGTCAGGCATCCAATTCGGCTTGTCCGAAAAGTGCAAGGTCTCATTGATACCCACCATAATAACAAAGATATCCGGCTTTAGGTCGACTCCGTCTTTATCAATCCTTAGTTTGATTTCCTCGGCTTTATTCCCACTTATCCCGACATTAATAAACTCAAAGTCGATATCGGGATATTCCTTTTCGAGCAGCTGAGCTACTACTTTAACATATCCATTGCCTAAATTGTGATGGTCGCTTCTATCTCTGCCGGCGTCTGTGATACTATCTCCCATAAAAACTATTTTCATACAAATCCCCTTTTTCTGCTTTAATAAACAGATATCCATAATAGTTGGATTACCTATACTATATTTTGTCCGAGCAAATTATACCATGTCAGACCAGAGCCCGTCAACCTTATAAAAGACACTCTAATTGACATTTTGTCGTTTCGGTCATATAATAAAACAAATAAACAAGTCGGAGATTATTATGAAACTAAAGCGCCCCTTTGCATACATTTTGTTGTCCCTAATGTTGTTAGCCTTATCAATCCCCGGAATGACAATCACTTCTCGGGCATTCGTTTCCATTGCACCGATCGAAATCCAGGGAGTAAACCTGCCCTTAGAGCTAAACCGGTTGGTGGTATATACCGAGGAGTTTGAATCTAAGTCCACCAAAACAGAGGAAAAAACTGTGGAAGCCATAGTAGACGAATCGGGCAAAGTAACAGCTATAGTCGACAACAACAGCGAAATCCCGACAGGCGGATTTGTCTTGTCAGGTTCCGGGACTAAGCGTTCCTTCATCCACAATAACATTGAGGTCGGGGACTATTTGCATCTGGACAAGTCGAACAACACTATTACCATAGTACCAAAAGACTATAATCCCTTTTCTTCCGCTACCCTTTATTACACCGGTACAAACAGCGTTAGAGCAGAGAACACCTTTATTGTCTATAACGGAGCCGACAGCAAAACAACTTCTGGTACCAACGAATGGGGTTTTGAAGCTGCAGTGGACAAAGAGGGGTTTATCATTTCGGTTGGAGGGAACAACACTCCTATACCCCAAGGGGGATTTGTACTCAGTGCCATAGGTGACAAAAAGGCGGGGCTTATTGCGATGGCAGAGCTTGGCAAATCGGTAACCCTAAACCCACAAGACAAGTCGGTGGAGTTTAGCATCAGCAAAGAGGGAGTGCAACAAGCGGCGCAGATAA
>CAZFVM010000129.1:0-3826 GCA_964522305.1 uncultured Oscillospiraceae bacterium | reverse complement strand
GGTGTTTTTAGAAACATGGGACGCAGTATTAAGCAAACATATATCCAATTGCAAAGGAGTATTAGACAACAACCGCAAAAACTGGGTTTCGGTTATTATCTTGGTGGGCATTAGGTTAAGCAAAGCAATTCTGAGAGGACGAATATCCTGGGTCAAAGCCCGGTTTTCATCCATAACAAATATATTTTCCTTTATCAGAATATCTGTTGCTGGTAAGGATTGAGGTATCTTAATTGGCATATATTGCTACTCCGCTTTGCAAATTGTTAAAGTTTATTATAACACCCATAATTATAATTTACAACACTTATTGCTCCTTCCTTGGACTTTACCCTCCTTTTGCAGTCGTTTCTCAAATATACTATGGAAAAACAGATGCAATCGTGTTAAAATAAACCATATTTATATAACCATGTTATTATATTACCACTGCTTCAACTCGGTTCCAGACAATGCACAGGGAGGGCACGGCCACGAAGACCAAAGTGATTACCACATCGAGAGACAATCCGGATATAAGCCTTATAGAAGAGTGCGGCATAGCACTCCGAGAGGGCAAAATTGTGGCGTTTCCCACCGAGACGGTATATGGCATCGGGGTAAACGCTCTGGACAGTCAAGCAGTTTTGGCTTTATATCAGGCAAAGCTCCGCCCGATGGACAAGCCTTTGCTTTGTCATGTCAGTTCAATGGCGATGGCAGAAGAGCTGGCGGTTTTGACCAACGAGGCGCGACTGCTCATCTCCCGTTTTATCCCCGGTCCTCTCACATTGGTATTAAAAAAGCGCAAAGCGTTGCCCGACATTGTGACCGCAGGAGGGGATACGATAGGCTTGAGGTTTCCCTCTGACAGCATATTCTTAGAGTTAAGTCGTGTGGCAGGCATTCCCATAGCCGCAACCTCGGCAAACATTTCGGGGGGTATCAGCCCCAAGAACGGAGCGGAGGTAGTTCAGGAACTTTCGGGAAGAGCAGACTATATAATCAATGCCGGTAACACCCAATTCGGCACCGAGTCCACTATACTTTCCTTAGCGGGAGATACTCCGATAATCCTTCGGCACGGAGCTGTTACCAAGCAAGAAATCTGGAGGGCTTTGGGTTTATGAAGATAATAGGAATATGCGGTAAAAGCGGGAGCGGAAAGAGCGAATGCGGCAGAATAATCGATTCTTTAGGTTACACTGTCATCGATACAGACAAAGTCTACAGTGAACTAACCGTCAAGGATAGCCCCTTACTCACAGAACTCACCGATATTTTCGGAGAGGAAATAATAAGAGAGGACGGCAGTCTCGATAGGCAAGCGTTAACCGACATGGTTTTTGCCGATGACAAGCTCCTTAATGTTCTAAACAATACAACACACAAAAAAGTCATAGACGAGGTATTGTCAAGGTCAAAGGCTCTTAAGGACACTGCCAAAGACGGGATGTTGTTCGTTTTGGCACCACTTTTGTTCGAAAGCGGTTTTGATAAATATTGTCATAAGACCATAGCCTGTGTCGCGTCCAAAAGAACCTGTGTCAAAAGACTGATGTTCAGAGATAACATAACCTCAAAACAAGCAAAACTCAGATTATCAAAACAAAAAAGCGGTTCTTTCCTAAAGAGCAATTGCGATTATGTTATAAAGAACAACAAAGCCCAAAGCGATTTACGCCATAAGGTCCTTCGGGTTGTAGAGGACTTAAGGGAGAAGTAAGATGAGTAGATTATCAAAGAAGTCGGCATTTACAATTCCCGTTATAATAGGGATAATCTTATTACTTTTAGTTGCCGGCTTTTTTATCCACAAAGCTTGGGAAAAGCGGATGTATCCAATCAAGTACGAAGAAGAGATTGCTTTATACTCAGAGAGATTTGATGTACCCCGGCCTGTTATCTATGCGGTGATACACACCGAGAGTCGATTTAACCCCGACAGCACGTCCTCCGCAGGCGCCTGTGGTCTTATGCAGTTAATGCCCACCACATATACTTGGCTATCCGAAAAGTTAGGGGAACAAAACAACCCGGCAGACATCTTTAACCCGGATACAAACATTCGTCTGGGGGTATATTATCTATCCTTTCTAAAAGAACGCTTCGAAGACTGGGAAACCGTGTATGCTGCATATAATGCAGGCCAGGGCAGGGTAGCCGAGTGGTTGGCAAACCCACAGTATTCCGAGGACGGCAAGACATTGAATCGCATACCTATCAACGAAACTTCCAAGTACACAAAGAAAGTATCAAAGGCTCGGGAGATATACATAAAATTATATTTCAAAGAACAAAAATAAACAAAGGGAGGCTTATATATGCCAAAGAACATCCTATACAAGAAAGAAAACGTTTACACAAAATACCCGGAGGACCTGCAAGCCATTGAAGATTTTGCGGTTGAATATCGGGATTTTATCGATTATTCAAAGACCGAGAGAAGAGCGGTAGAGTATAGTGTAGACTTCGCTGTCCGTCACGGCTTTTCCCCTTACGAGGAGGGGAAGGTATATTCCCCGGGGGACAAGTTTTATTATGTCAACCGAAGCAAGGCGATATATTTAGTGGTAGTGGGCAAAGACAGCCTCAAACATGGTTTTTCGCTGGTGGCAGCCCATATCGATTCTCCGCGGTTGGATTTAAAGCAGGTACCCCTGTATGAGTCCGAGGGGCTTGCATATTTTAAGACCCACTATTATGGGGGGATAAAGAAATACCAATGGACTTCATTACCCTTGTCTTTACACGGAGTTATATATACCAAAGACGGAGCGGCAGTCGACATCTCCATAGGGGACGATCCGTCAGACCCCGTCTTTTTTATAAGTGACCTTCTGCCCCATCTCGGCAAAGATCAGATGCAAAAGAAGATGTCGGAAGGTATAACCGGAGAAGGGCTCAACCTTATAGTCGGGTCTATTCCGGACCAAAGCGAGGACTTGCCGGAGGCAACAAAACTGTCGGTGATGAAACTGCTCAACGAGAAGTACGGCATCACCGAGAGGGACTTTATGACTGCGGAGTTATCGGCGGTGCCTGCTCAAAACTCCAGGGAAGTAGGGTTCGACAGAGGACTTATCGCCGCATACGGACACGATGACCGAGTTTGCTCATTCCCGGCATTGGCTGCGGTGTGCAGAATAAACAACCCGCAAAAAACAGCGGTCGCCGCATTGGTAGACAAAGAAGAAATAGGCTCATATGGAGTTACCGGACTGGTATCCGCTTCTTTCTTTGACTTTATGGCAGACCTATGTGAATCCCAAGGTGTATCCTACAGGGAGTGCTTCAAGAACTCCTTTAGCTTCTCTGCCGATGTAGGAGCGGCTTACGATCCCGGGTTCCCCGAGGTGTTCGAGAAGAACAATACTGCCATAATTAGCAACGGTATAGTCATCTCCAAGTATGCCGGTTCCAGGGGCAAGAGCGGTGCTTCCGACGCCTCTGCCGAGGCTGTATCAAAGACTGCATTATTGCTGGACAAAAACCATGTGCTCTGGCAAAGCGGAGAATACGGAAAAGTAGACCAAGGCGGCGGAGGTACTGTTTCCACCGAGCTTGCAAGATATAATATCGAGGTGGTGGACATCGGTGTTCCGGTACTGTCCATGCACTCTCCCATCGAAATCTGTTCAAAAGCGGATTTATATATGATGTACAAAGCCTGCACGGCTCTATATAAAGGCTAAATCATAAACCAACAAAAAAACGTTAGGGTGAATTTTCCCTAACGTTTTTTGATAAGCTTTTAATATTAGAAGTTGTCAGCTTTGATCTGGAAGTAAGCCTTCGGATGCTCACAAACAGGGCAGAGCTCCAATGCTTTTTTACCAACGTGAAT
>CAZFVM010000128.1:0-3849 GCA_964522305.1 uncultured Oscillospiraceae bacterium | reverse complement strand
TTACATACGGGCGGGGGTAATACCCGCCCGTTATTTTTAGATTTTTGTCTCAAAGGGAGGAAACATGCAAACAAACCAAACCAAGACCAACAAAACATGGGCAATAGGATTATATATCCTGACATTGATTGTCTTAGTCTCCTCCTGTGCCGGCGAGCAGACCGGACCCGGTTCCGAGAGCTTTTTTGACACCTCTTCGGAGCAGACCGCGGATAGCTACGAGCCGGATATTTGGGAGGATTCGTCAGACCTAATCTCGGACTCGACCTCCTCGGACTTGCCCTCAGAGCCCGAGGACTCCTACATACCTGATGAGGACTCCTCCGACTCGCAAGACAACTCATCCATACCCGAGGAAGACAGTTCCCAATATATCCCTCCCATAGAAGAGAGCAAAGACGAGAACCCGGATCCGGAGGTACCAAAAAAAAGAGAAGATTATATGAGAGGAATGTGGGTATCCCAATACGACCTTCAAGGGGTATATGTTTCCGACGGCAATCAGAGAGATATCGAGCAGTACAAGAGTATGATAGATACGGTAGTCTCAAACATAAAAAAAGACGGGTTTAACACCGTGTTTCTCCATATCCGTCCCTTTGGCGACAGCCTGTACGAGAGCGAGCTTTTCCCTGTTTCCCGCTATGTTTCCGGTGCCTATGGCAAAGGACTGGATTATGACCCCATAGAAATATTCGTGTCAAAAGCGACAAAAGCAGGGCTCGAGGTCCACGGATGGATAAACCCTTTGAGGCTCATGACCCCCGGAGAAATCAAAAAGATAGACGACAAATATCTGATTAAGCAATGGTATTCCACAGACACCGACAGAATAGTAGAGGTAAGCGGCAGACTCTATCTCAATCCGGCATACCCCGAGGCAATAGACCTTATCTGTGACGGCGCCGCAGAGATACTCGATAGGTATGGTTTGGCAGGTATCCACATCGACGATTATTTCTATCCCACCACCGACCCTTCATTTGACAAGTCCTCTTTCCAAGACAGTTCCTACAGCTCTTTGACAGAGTTTAGAGAGAACAACATCAACCTTTTGGTGCGAACATTATACGACAGAGTACACATCACCGATAAGAACGCAGTTTTTGGGGTTTCCCCGGCGGGCAATCTTTCCACCGTTCGGTCAATACACTATGCCGATGTTAGAAAATGGTGTAGCGAAAAAGGGTATATCGACTATATAATCCCCCAGATATATTTCGGGTTTTTACACGGGGTTTGTCCCTTCGCAAAGACGGTAGATGATTGGGGAGCCATAGTTACCGAGCCTTCGATAAAGTATTATGTCGGGCTAAGCGGCGGCAACGCCTTTGCCGGTTACAAAGGGGAGATAAGCGCTTGGGCAGTCACCGAAGAAGGCAAGAACGAATGGATAAAGAACAAGGATGTACTAAAGCGTTCCTTCGAGTATATTTTTGCCAAGGACAATATCGATGGTTATGTTTTCTTTTGCTACCAATATCTATATACCCCCACCACAGGTGCCCCGGCACCAAACCTCAGGGCAGAGTATGATAACTTTATCAAGGTTATCAAGGCTAGCATAAAATAGCGTTTCCTATATATAATATGCGCTTTTTTCCTCCTTTTATTATCTTTTTATCCAAAACCAAAAATACATGTTGACAAACCACCCCGGTGTGTATAAAATAATTGCACGCAGAGTAAGGATTAGTGCGTAAAGTGTTGGTCGTACGGGGAGTTGACGATCAGACGAAAAGCAAACATACCCGGTCAAGTTTGCTTGCGGTGCCAATCCTGCATCCCGCTGCAGCAATACTATATGCGGAAACGACTTATATTCATCGGTTAAGACACCTTTTCTTGCTATTTTGCTGTATGTGGCTAAATAAAGAGAGGTGTTTTTTGTATGCGTAGATTACAGGTTAGAGAGATAGCGTTCCTGGCTATGATGACCGCCTTGAGCATGGTTTTTGCACGGCTGTTGTCTATCCAGGTCCACAATGTTCTGAGAATAAGTCTGACAAACCTGCCGGTCATGTTGACATCCCTGTGGTTTGGACCCATAGCAGGTGCAGCGGTGGGGTTCGCTTCGGACTTTATAGGCGCCAACTTTTTGTCCCCCTTTGGATGGAACCCGTTACTTGCTCCGACATCAATTATTATGGGTGTGTTGCCCGGGTTATTAAAGTTTCTGTTCCGAGACAAGACCTACAAAGGTATAAAAGGCTCGTTGCTATTGATATTTATTGCCATGACGACCAACGCTCTGGGCACCATAGCATATTCCACTTTTGCCCTGTCGTATATGTTCGGCATGACCATACCCTCGGTTTTGGTAATAAGAGGACCCGCTTATGTCTTGGTTGCCGTTGTCGAGGGGATTTGTTTGTACTATATTTATAAGAGTGGTTTGGCAAACACCATAAGGGGGAAGGAGAGTTCATGAAGCGATTTGATTACAATCAAGCGTTAGAATTCATCCACGGCACAAACTGGCGGGGAAGTAAGCTTGGGTTGGAGCGAACAAGGCAGTTGTTGGCGTTGCTCGGCAACCCTCAGTCAAGCCTGTCCTTTATACACATAGCCGGCACCAACGGCAAAGGTTCTTTTTCCGCGATGCTGTCCTCGGTACTTACCCGAGCAGGGTACAAGACCGGGCTTTATACCTCCCCGTATGTACTGCGTTTTAACGAGCGGATTCAAATAGATCAAACCCCTATATCCGATAACGCTCTTGCGGATTTGATAAGCGACATATCCGTATTTGCCGAGAGTATGGAGGATTCCCCCACCGAGTTCGAGATAATAACAGCAGCCGCGTTTTTGTTTTTTGCCCGCAGCGGTTGTGATTATGTGGTGTTAGAAGCCGGGATGGGCGGAGAGCTGGACTCCACCAATGTAATAGACACTCCTCTATTGGCGGTGATAACCTCAATCGGGTTTGACCACGTCGCCGAGCTGGGAAACACAGTCACCGATATAACAAAATCCAAGGCAGGCATAATCAAGCCAAAGGGCAAGGTTTTGTTTTATGGCGAGAATACGGCGGCGCAATCTATTATTGAGCAAAAATGCAGTCTGGAAAACGCAGAGCTGACAATCCCCGATTTTGGTGAGTTGACCGACATGAACCACAGTCTGTCCGGTATATCCTTTTCATTTAAGGATTACAAAGACATTTTTGTCCCCTTACTCGGCACTTATCAGTATAAGAACGCAGCCTTGGTACTAAGCGCAATAGACATACTAATCCAACAAAGAGTAGACATTCCCCGTCAAGCCGTATATGAGGGCATAAAGAGGGTAAAGTGGCAGGGTAGGTTCGAGATATTGTCCCGGTCTCCCATGTTCATCTTCGATGGCGGGCACAACCCCCAAGGAGTAGCGGCAGCGATGGAGAGTTACAAGGTCCATTTCCCCCGGCAAAAGGCTGTTTTTTTGGTGGGTATGATGTCAGACAAAGACATCGATTCGGTGGCAGAGCTGTTGGCGCCCCACAGTCGTGGGTTTGTAGCCGTGGCTCCCGACAACCCTCGCTCTATGGATTCGGCTTTATTGGCGGATAAGCTTTTGAAGTACAATATCCCCGTTACGCATTCGTCGGATGTAGCCGAGGGCATAAAAGAGGCAACCCTAAGAGCGGGAGAAGAGGGAATAGTCTTTGCCATAGGTTCCCTTTATCTTTATAGCGAAGTTGCAAAAGCTCTGGAATCCGCAAGGACCGATTGACACTTTCCTTCTTTATATATAATAGCAACTTTTTGCGCAAGAATATAAAAAATAAGCAAAAAACCCCTTGACAATGATAGGGTGTTGTGATAGTATATTTAGGCTGCCCATTTAGCGGGGGTGGCTAGTAAGCAG
>CAZFVM010000127.1:0-3901 GCA_964522305.1 uncultured Oscillospiraceae bacterium | reverse complement strand
GACGACATTAGCCGGACTGCCCTTTTTCGTTTTTTATAACTTTTATTTTTTATTAGTATATATCAGTATATATCCGCGGAGGAAAAAAATTGTCCTTTATAAAAAAACCTAAGTACGATTATGCATTGTTTGATCTTGACGGTACCGTATCCGATTCCCGACCCGGGATTTTCTCTTGCTTCAGGCACGCTTTGTCCCACTTTAATATAGTTGAAGAATCCGATGACGCGTTAAGGAAAGTAATCGGCCCTCCCCTATCTTATTCTTTTTCGTCCTATTATGGGTTGACACCGGAGGAAACCGAAACAGCAATAAAAAAATACCGAGAGTTATACACCGTCTCGGGAATATACGAAAACACAATGTATGACGGGGTTAAGGAAGTGCTAGATTCTCTGTTTGCCGCCAATATAAAAATCCTGTTGGCAACCTCAAAACCCAAGCCCTTTGCTGTCAGAGTGCTGGAGCTCTTTGGTATAAAAGAGCATTTTTGCTTTATTTCTGCCCCGGACTTGGATCAAGATAGCAGCGAAAAAGAAGATATTATTCGTCATGCCTTAGAAGGGGTAAGGGCAGCCGATAAAAGCAAAGCCATAATGATAGGGGATCGCAAATACGACATGATAGGAGCGACGGCAAACGGTATTCAAGGCATCGGTGCTTTGTATGGGTATGGCAGCGAAGAGGAGCTAATGGGTGCCGGAGCGGACTTTGTCGTATCTTCTCCCAAAGAGTTATATGGGGTTTTGTTTTGTGATTGACATATGTTTGTTTTTATTTTATAATGTATGTATATTTAAATAAATTCCAAACAAATAATTTGTCTTAAAATTAATATTTGGCAAACCCGGGGAAACCCGGCGACGCAAAGTCAAGGGTCTAAGCCGTACAGGTATGACAGCCGATTGCAACTTTTATCTTAATGCCTTTTTCGCATTCAGTTGTTATTACCGTACAACAAATTCGAAGGGGGTGTTTTTTTGAGCTGGCTTTTTCAAAAGGTAAAAGAACATTATGGAAAAATTGCACTGTTTGGGATAGTGCTCGCAATATTATACAGCGCCTATGCTTTCTACACTTTTTCCAAACAAAGTGAGCAGCTTACAAAAAACGCCAACAAATCCCAGCTTGAAGAGATTGCTTTGCAATCTGCCAGTAGTGTACGGGAGCTCTCTATAGGTCTTTCGGATTATATAAAGGCCTCTGCGGAAGCTTTCTATGAATATGATGACCTCTTATCCGAAGAGTCTCTGAGTACTCTCGAACGAATAAGCGATCACAGTCGCTTTGACAGAGTCAGGATTGTAATGCCAAATTATATTAGTTATGGACCTGATGGAGACGGCGTGGATATTTCCGGCTCCTTTGTGCCTTTAAAAGCTTTTACCCAAGGTATAAGCGGAGTATCCGGGGTCTTTGAATCCCCTCTGACTCTAAAAAACATAATATTGTTTTATTCCCCTATCAGAAACATAAAGGGAGAAATCGTAGCTTCGATTGCCGGAACTTATGAAGTGGAATCGCTAAGCGATTCTACAAAAATCGAGAGTTTTTCCGGTAAAGGATATGTTGATATCATCGAGCCCGACGGATGCTATATTATATCTTCGTCCGGCAGAAAATATGCCTTTAAACATTATGAAAATCTGGAGTTTATTTCTGAAGGGGATGTCAATTCCCTCATAAGCGACATAAACGAAAACAAGCCCGGATTGCTGCAATACATCGACGACGGTAAAGTCTTCTATACCTATTATCAACCTGTGGGGGTGAACGGGTGGTATGTGCTACAAACCCTTCCGGAGTCGGTAATTGACAGCCAGACAGGTTATATTGAAGATATATCCCTTGCTTTAATGATAAAATCTCTGGGGTTTTTTGCTTTGGTGGTGCTCAGTATTTGGATATTGAGCCATTATTCTCAAAAAGACATTCGGTCGCTTAGAAATCTGCTTGACAGTGTGGTTAACACAGTACCCGGAGGGGTTATCAAGTGCTCTGCCCTTGCACCGGATTTTACCTTTGAATATATAAGTGACGGGTTTTTGGACCTTATCGACTGCACGCGAGAGGATCTGGATTATGGTCTTGCCGGCGGGCTTTTGGACAGTGTTTATGCGGAGGATAAGGAACGAATAAGGCAAGTACTCGACGCCCAAGATGACGATACTACCTTGCAATTGGAGTATAGGGTTGTTACCTTCACAGGCAACATAAAATGGGTCTTGAACAATTGTACGCGCTTTACAGACTCTATGGATAACAAACCCTATATCTATGGTGTCTGTATCGATAATACCGAAGCGAGAAAAACTCGTCAAGAACTTCAAATCAGCAACGAACGCCTACAGTCTGCCATTAGCCAAACCCCAAGTATTGTCTTTGAATATGAGATAGAAAACAGACGGCTCCACTTTCTCAACCGCTATAATGCATATTATGGTTTGCCAACTTCACTGGAGAACGGACCCTCCTATATGGTCAAAAACAACATTGTGGAGTCAACCCATGGAGAACAGTTCTTAAAATGCTTTGAATCTTTCTCGGACTCCAACACAAACATGATTTCATTCAACCTAAGGCTGCGTCGAAGCGATGGAAACCTTATTTGGCATAGATTATCCATTTCCTCGATATTCGACCCCTTAGACCAGAAAACTCGCTTGATAGGGGCTTTTGTGGATATATCCTTGTTTAAGGAAGCCATGTCTCGACACAAGGTCGAGAAAAAATATCGGGATGCAATGTTGTCAGATGCAATGGCTACCTTCGAGATTAACTTGACCACCGACAAGTATTCTACCACTGATTATTCGACAAATCATTATATAAAAGAACAAAGTAATTATTCGAAACAACTAAAACAAATTGCAGATAAATACCTTTATCCCGAAGATAAAGAACAGTTCATGTCGATTTTTAACCGCAGGAATCTTCTGTCCGAGTTCGAATCCGGTAGAGCAATGTTTTATAATGAGTTTCGCCAGTTAGATGAACAAGGCAATGTTGTCTGGACCTCCTATACCCTTAATATTTTGGTAGAGCCCGGAACCGAGGATGTTAAAGCCATCGGATATATCAAGGATATAGATACCCGAAAACGAACGGAACTGGCTATAAAACATAGTTCGGAGCGGGATTCCCTCACCGGATTGTATAACAGAAGGGCAGCGTTAGCTTTGATATCCGGTTATCTAAACAACCCTGATAACGAAAACAAGATAAGCGGATTTATGACTCTGGACCTCGACCGGCTCAAAGAGATTAATGACACCTATGGACACTTGACCGGAGATGATATTTTGATAAAAATTGCCGAACACCTTAGTTCTTATTTCAGAGAAAACGATATCATTGCCAGGATGGGTGGGGATGAGTTCTTGGTATTTATGAAGAACGTGCATAACCGCACCGACATTTACGCTCGTGCTGTCAAGACCTGTGACGAAATAAAGAACCTGCGGGCCGGAGAAGATGAAGGAGCTTCTACTACCGTCAGCGTGGGGATATCGATTTATCCTGTCCACGGGTCCACCTTTGAAGAGCTGTATAAGAATTCTGACACTGCATTATACAGAGCAAAAAGAACCGGCAAAAACAAATGTGTTATTTATGATCCCATTAAAGATAATCAACCGGACAGTATATAAGCAAAGGCATTGATTACCCGCTACTTTGTTTTTTAGCGGTGCTATCAAAGTGACGTGACGGGTAAGCACTAATTGATGCTATTGGACTGTCAATAAAGAGACCCATACGCCAAAACAATGTTAAAAATCTGCATTGTGAAATCTGCATAAAAAATCCGAAGCGTTTTCGCTTCGGATTTTGTTATTTGATTATAGTTTATCTGCTTCTCTTACGAAGTGCAAAGGTTGTTGCCAGTGCCAGTGAGAACAAT
>CAZFVM010000126.1:0-3909 GCA_964522305.1 uncultured Oscillospiraceae bacterium | reverse complement strand
CATAGACCCCTACCACGCAAAAACCCGCTAACTTTGCCGTCATGGCACTCTCGGGCATATCCTCAAAAACCACTATATCCTCGGGGGCAAAGCCCAACCTCTCGGCTGCTTGGTAATATATATCCGGGCGGCTCTTGTTGACCCCTACCTCTTCGCTGTCTATATAAAACTCATACTGCTTGTCCATCCCGTACTTGACAACAAAGGGCTCTGCCACCCAAAAAGGAGTGTTGGTAGCTATACAAAAGGGTATCTTTGCCTCGTGGATGCTCTCTAACATCCTTTGGACATAAGCCTTTGGTTGAATCTCGTCGGCATAATAGGACTGCATAACCGTGAGGCGCTCTTTTCGGTCGGCAATGGACCACAAAGACTTCTTGTACCAAAAACCCATGGAGTCCGCCAAGGTGCCGTCTAAGTCAAATATAATCCCTTTTTTGCCCTTGAAATACTCCCTTGTATCCTTAAATACCTTAAAAAACTCCACACTATACCCCCTGATTGAAAGCCCAATATCTTAAAATATACTTTGTATTTAATCTTTATTTTTGCTCGAGCCTAAAGCTTACTTTGTTGTTGTTAGAGAAAGATTAACCGAGTATTAAATAATCGACCTCTCCCCTGCACAAACCGGCAAATAACTATTGCAAAAACTTTGTTATTATAGTATACTGATATGCACAAGAAAATCAAGGGAGGCAGTAAAAATGCAGGATAAAAAGCAACAAACCAGGATTTTCTCTATCAAAGAGCAGGAACAATTGGTTATAAAAGAAGCTTTGCAGAGCGTTTATGACTCCTTAAAGCAAAAGGGATATAACCCGATAAACCAGATTGTCGGCTATATTCTCTCGGAAGATCCCACCTATATAACCAACTATAACAACGCAAGGGCGGTCATCAGTAAGATAGACCGGGATGAGTTGTTGCGGGCTCTGGTAGAGAACTTTATTATCCTTTAGATACAACTCAACGGAAAGGACTTGATATATTGACACAGACTAATACATTGATGTATAAGGGCAAGCCCTTGGTAAGACAGGGACAGTTCTTGTTTTATGGGTTTCCCGATGACAAATACATTTTGTTTATGAACATAATCGAGAGTAAGAAGGTAAATGACCTTGAGGTCGCTACCAGGGTTATGGTTCAGATTCAAAGCACTGACGATAACGCAAGCATGAGCGAAAAAGTCGTTAAAGAATGCGAGAAGCAAAACTTCTTTGACGCTTTTGATATAGGTGTTATCTGGCTGGAACGGGAACTCAGAAAATAATATCAAATGCCGTACCTTGTTATGATGTACGGTATTTTATTGGAGGTTGTTTTAGTTGTCGTTATTCAATAAGTGTAGAAATTTCACCGATGCCGAAGATGCTATCAAGATGGGGATTTATCCCTATTTTCATGCATTGGAGACCAAGCAGGATACCGAGGTTGTCATGGAGGGCAAGCGTCGCATCATGCTCGGCTCAAACAACTATCTCGGGCTTACTTCCCATCCCGATGTGATACAAGCAGGTATAGATGCTTATGAAAAGTACGGCTCAGGCTGTTCCGGGTCGCGGTTCCTTAACGGGACTTTGGACCTTCATTTGGTGTTGGAAAGAGAGCTGGCGGAGTTCTTTAACAAAGAATCGGTTATTACCTTTTCTACCGGGTTTCAGACCAACCTGGGGATAATCAGCGCCTTGGTGGGGCTGAGGGATTATATCCTGTCCGACAAAGAAAACCACGCCAGTATATATGACGCCGCAAAGCTTTCTTACGGGAAGAGACTGCTTTATAAGCACAACGATATGGACGACCTGGAGCGGATACTCAAGACCCTACCCCATGAAGCCGGGAAGCTTATTGTAACCGACGGCGTTTTTTCGATGCGGGGAGACATTGCCAAATTGCCTGAGATAGTGGAACTGGCAGAGAAATACAATGCCAGGGTGATGGTGGATGACGCCCATGCCTTGGGGGTTATCGGAGAAGGCGGAAGAGGGACTGCAGACTACTTTGGTCTGGCGGACAAAGTCGATATTTATATGGGGACCTTCTCTAAATCCCTTGCCAGCCTCGGCGGTTATATGGCGGCGGACAGATATGTGGTGGAGTATGTGAAGCATAACTCCAGACCTTTTATCTTCTCTGCTTCTATTACCCCTGCAAACACAGCTTCTGCATTAGCAGCACTGAGAATATTAAAAGAACAACCTTCGTTGGTGGATGACTTGGCTCGTGTTTCTAACCATTTGAGAGCTGCTTTTAGAAAGCGTAATGTTCCCTTCTTTGATGCGAACACACCAATTATTCCGGTGTATACCAGGGATGTTATTACCACCCTTACGGTGGCTAAAGCTATATATGAGCAGGGTGTATATCTTAATCCGGTGTTACCGCCGGCTACCCTTGAGGACGAATGCTTGCTGAGAATCAACTGCATGGCGACCCATAGCGAAGAACTGATTGAAGAGGCGGCGGATATTATTGCCGGGGTCCTCGCTCAGTTTGGTCTCTTAACCGATAGTCCGGTTGTATAGATTAAAGATGAAAAAAGTAGCTGTTGTCACGGGAGGGAGCAGTGGGATAGGACTTACCACCGCAAAGGCTTTTTGTAATGCCGGGTATGTGGTGTATTCCCTGTCTAGGTCCGCCCCGAAGGACGAAAATATTATCCATATAAAGACCGATGTCTCTATAGAGGCTCAGGTGGCTACCGCCATAGAGCAAATAATACAGCAAAACCCCCGCATTGACGTGCTTGTCAATAATGCGGGGTTTGGTATCTCCGGAGCGGTGGAAACCACAGAAATCACGGATGCGAAGCGTCAGTTTGATATAAACTTCTTTGGTACCCACGCATGTATAAAACAGGTTTTGCCCCACATGAGGGCTGCCGGGGATGGCCATATAATCAACATTAGCTCGGTTGCGGCGGTCTTACCCCTGCCCTATCAGGCATTTTATTCTGCGGTAAAGAGTGCGGTCAATGCTTTGACCCTGGCGCTTGCCAATGAAGTGTCCGGGCTCGGGATAAAGGTTTGTGCTGTTATGCCCGGGGATGTCAGAACTGCTTTTACCCAAGCGAGGGAAAAAAACGAGCCTGCCGAAAACCCTTATAAAGAGTCGGAATCAAGGGCGGTGGGCAGGATGGAAAAGGACGAACAAGCGGGAATGTCGCCGGAGAAAGTAGCTAAATTGGTGGTGAAAATTGCGGGGAAAAAGAGGGTGAAACCCTTGTATACCGTGGGGGGCAGCTATAAGGTTTTTGTATTATTGTCAAAGATATTGCCGACGGGGTTGGTAAACAAAGTCGAAGGGCTTATGTATGGTTGATGTTTTTGACCTTGACACAAAAGGAGTAACGGATTGAGGATAGTAGGAATAGACTTTGGGGATGCGCGGATAGGTATAGCCACCAGCGACCCTGATGAAATAATAGCCACTGCACAAGGTACCATAAAGGTAAAAGGAATGGAGGACGCCATAGAAAAGGTGTCTGCGAAGATCCTGGAGCTGGGTGGAGAACTAATCGTGCTGGGTCTGCCTGTAAATATGGACGGCAGCAGCTCGTATCGGGTGGAGAGGACCAGGAAGTTTGCCGAAGGAATAAAGGAAAAAACCGGGCTGGAAGTGGACTTTTTTGACGAACGGCTATCTACCGCACAAGCCTATGGTTATCTGAATATTACGGACTATAAAGGACGCAAGAGAAAGAATATCATAGACGCCTTGTCTGCTCAGATTATTCTGCAGGCGTATATCGACTCTAAGCGGAAATGAACCTTGACAAAAAACAAGGTGTTATATATAATACCCATTGTGCTTAAAAATTAAATATCGGGGTGTGGCTCAGTTTGGTAGAGCGCTTGGTTCGGGACCAAGAGGCCGAAGGTTCAAATCCTTTCACTCCGACCA
>CAZFVM010000125.1:0-3940 GCA_964522305.1 uncultured Oscillospiraceae bacterium | reverse complement strand
TACCAAAGAGAACGGTTGCAATTTTTGAGGTTTGTATTATAATATAGGTATTGTGTAAATGTAAAAAACACGACTCTTACCGGAATATATCGGAGGATATTATAATGAAGAAATATTTGATTGTTCTTATAGTGGTTGTTTTGGCTTTTGCCGTGGTCGGATGCGGGGAAACCCGGGATGACGAAAGCATAGTACCCGAAGAATCCAGCCCATGGGTTACAGACGGTAAGTCCTTGGCTTTTTTGTTTTATGACGGGATTGACCCTTACAAGTTGTTTATCAGTTTTGAAACCGTCACCGATGACGGGACCGTGGCAAAATTCGCTCAGGCTATAAATGGAGAAGATATAACTACCATCATCGCCTATGATGACAAAACCATAAAGGACTTGTACGAGATATTTGATCACAAGACCCCGACCCTTATTTATCAAGTGGATGTGGCGGGCAAGAAATATTCGGCTGAGAACAAAAGCGGTACCGCCAATCTCTTTGCCGGGATGGACAAATCCGGGTATAAAAACCCTGTGGAAACCGGATTCAAAACCCTAAAGAGCACAGAGTATTACTATGAATCCTACGGTACCGGGTCTTCGAGCACGTTGTTTTATTTTGATAAGTCTACCAAAAAAATATATGCGATAGAATCCCTGCAGGACGGTAAATCTGTGCAGGTAATGGAAAACATCAAGGTGACAGAGGATATTCCCACAGATGTGCTGCTGGGGCTGCCCGAGGACTTTGAAGCCTCGGAGATAAAGATAAATACCGATATAGAGTGGCCCGCGGGTTGGTAATCACCCCGGGCTTTTTGCCCTGAATTTTCGCTATTTTTGGATATTGATACGACTTATACCGGGAGGTAATATGAAAAATAATACTAAGTCTTTTATCTTTATTGTCATGGCAGCCATACTCTGCTTTACCTTTGCATCCTGCAAAGCCTCTCCGACGGATGAAAGCGAGGACACCTCCTCCCAAGTAACAGGTCTTGAATCCTTTGACTCGGAAGATACAAAAGAGGTGTCGGAAGAGGTTGAAGTCGAGATATATAATCCTCCCTTCTCGCTAAAAGACTTAGACGAGATGGACTCTTATCCCATGAGTATAACTAAGATAAACGAAGGGCTGTATCGCATGGAATGCATGACCCCGCAAGAGGACAAGCTGTCCTTGACCTTCAACGAAAAATCCTGGGGCACTTACAACATCGGCAGTTGGAGTATAAGTGGAGGTGGGAACACCGTAACCTTTGCGGGAGGGGGCACCGATTGGGAATATGTTTATCGCTCCGGAAAGCAAAACTCCGGCTGGGTCTGGTCCGGAGGGAATCACGAGAACGAAAAACTGGTATCTCTGGACTTTTATTTGTCCGGTGACGACTCCCCTGCCACACTTGATACCTTAATTCCTGAGGATGCCGACAGTGTTAGAATAGTCGAGAATACCCGACTTCATTGGGGCAACCCCGAGGACTATTATTGTGAAGTGACCAGGACCTACACTATTGTGGGACCAAAGATAAACCTGGTTGTTGATTATAAATACACTCAGGATTGTTATCATTGGCTTTCTTATACCTGCATGTTCCCGGTCTGGAAAGACTATGGCAGGCATTGCTCTTTTTATGACCAAGACTTGAGGCTGCTGGACACCGTTACCACCCAAATGTCTACTACCGGGGAGTTCTTTAGGGGTTATGAAGCACCACTCTGTGTTATTAACGGAGATACTGTGCCGGAATATAAGTTCTTGATAAAGATAGATACCATAACCGATTCTGTCGACGACTTCAAAAACCCGGACAAGACTTTTTATTGGGATATGAATGCCTCCCAAAACAAATTATATTACTCGAAGTTTACCATGGATAGTCCTACCTTAGTAGAAAAAGGTACCACTTATAAGACCGGCTCTACCTGGTATTTTTATAAAGACAGCAATTGACAAACTCTAAACTAATTGAAAGAAGGTATGAAATGAAACGCTTTGTTCTATTTTTTGTTTTTACCATGCTCGTGATCGCCTCGGTGCTCTCCTTTAATGGGTTGGCAATTGGCTACAATAATGTCGCCCTGCACAAAACCTATACAGCATCTTCTGCCTATACCAACCGTCCGGAAGGTTCGCTCAACGACTATCAATTAGTGGACTTCAAAGAGCTGACCGACGGAGTCAAAGGGACCACTGCTTACGGAACCGAATGGCACGCTTTTTGGACCGACAGCGTCCATACAGTAGTGGTAGACCTGGAAAAAAACCACAAGAACCTAAAGAAGTTCGTTATCGAGTTTCAAGAAATAACCGGTTCCAGTATCCATCTTCCCGCTTGGTGCAAGTTTTATTCGTCAATGAATGGAGAGGACTATACTCTGTTGGGAGACGGGAGCAAAAACAGCAAAGCCGGTGCCTTATATGACTATGTGCTGGAACTCGGAGAAGAGGCTGAGGGAAGGTATATAAAAGCCGAATTCCCTAAGGGAGCCGGTATGTTTGTCTTTGCCTCAGAGTTCGAAATCTTTGTGTTGGGGGAAGCTATTACCGAGGAAACCCCGGAGCCGGTAGAAGTCATCCAGCCAATAAAGGTGTTGTTTAACACCGGTTGTGTAATGACGGATGAGTATATCTACGGTGTCGGAACCGAAACTTCTGTAGAAGAGTTCTTTGAGATTTTTGACGACAAAACCGGGATAGCACTCAAAAACAAACAAGGTGAAGAAAAATCGACGGGAATAATCGCCACCGGAGATTATGTGGCAAAAGCCTTAAACGACGATAATTTCGATATAAAGACGGTTATTATCGAAGGGGATGTAAACTGTGACGGCAAAATCACCGGAAGCGACTACCTGTATGTAAAAAGAGCTTTTATGGGTAGCCTTATCTTGGATGACCATCAGATGTTGGCAGCCTGTGTTACCAACGGTACCTCAATAGTCTCGGCAGACTATCTCAAAATAAAGCGACATTTTCTTGAGACTTATGACCTTCATGTAATGTATGGTCGATACGAAATCGAGGAGTATCCCATGAACTTCAAAAGCACATCCGGCAGTGAATATAAAATGAGCTGCACCTATAAGGGCAACCCCCTTACCCTGACCTTTGACAAAAAAGCTTGGGGTACCTGGAATATAGGCACCTTCTCTTACAATAACACTGCTCTGGCGGGGGGAGGCACCGATTGGGAATATGTATATAGAGCGGGGAAAAGCTCGGGTTATACTCCTTTTTGCGGTGGTAACCACGAAAACGAAACCCTGATAGATATAAAGTTCTATGACGGCGCCACCGGTAAAGAAATAGTGCTAAAATCCGGTCAATCCGTGGATATAAACTCCCTGGTGATAGTGGAAGAAACAAAGATAAACCATCACCAAAGCGCCGAGACCTGGTGCGATGTGGTAAGAACCTACTTTGTATCCGGGAACAGAATTTATCTCGAAGTGGACTATGAAATCACCGCCGACACCTACTTCGGCTTATCCTATACCGCTATGTTCCCGGTGTCAAAAAAGTACGGAAGATACTGCAACTTCTTTGACCAAGAGGGCAATGATTTGGGAACGGTAACCACCCAAAGCTTTAATGCCGCAGGCTTTAAAGACAAGTTTTATTACGATTATGCTGCTACTAAATGTGTTATTTGGGGGGATGAAAACCCTTCTTACAAGTTCGAAGTGGAAGTGTATACGCCGGTTGACTCCTCGGATAGCTTCGCAAACTACGAAAAGACCTTTTATTGGGATATGAACGCTTCTCAGAACAAGCTGTACTTCTCCAAGTTTGCAACCTCGGGAGCCTTTGTCAAAGCAGGTCACAAAATGACCACCAAGACCGGTTGGACCTTTATAAACGAAATTGATGATTGATTGTAATATCACGAGGTATACCTATGAAGGACAAAGCAAAATATCCAATAGTCAGCGGAGTGTTCCTG
>CAZFVM010000124.1:0-4003 GCA_964522305.1 uncultured Oscillospiraceae bacterium | reverse complement strand
AGGAGTCAAATAAAGTATAATTAATCATATATTCACCCGGGACATTTGGGTCAAATCCGTCGTCACTCACCTTAATCTCTTCGGTTATATCCCCGTCTATATTATCTCGGCCGGAGACCCCGTCCATCAGGTCAAACTCAGCAGCGGGGTTCATGTATATAATTAATCCGTCGGATTTTATAGTGATTACCGGGCGAATAACATCAGACTTAGATTCCTCCTTTGGGGTAGAGTTATCTTGTACCGATTGACGGCTCGTATCACTTTCACTATCGTGAACATTTTCGGATGTCACGCAACTCGAGACAGTCAATAACAAAGCAAACCCAATCACAATTAAGGTAAATCTTGTGTGTTTTCCCATTTTAGTAGTCCCTTTCTCCTTTCATCAAATATATAAGATTTGATTTATTATATCAGATTTAGTGTATAAAAACATATTTTCTTTGTCAAGACCGTCAAATGGCATTTTTTAGTTTTTAAAAACAGCAATGTGATAAAATCACATAAAGTGTTTGAAAAATTGGTATAATAGGAGTATAATTATATTGGTATTTTACTTATATCGAATATGTCTATAAGGAGGACAACAATTATGAAGTTAAGTGCAAGATTACAAGACGCTTTTAACCACCAGATCAATTTGGAAATAGGCTCTGCCTATATTTACAAAGGAATGGAGCAATTCTTTAGGGAAGAGGGTTTGCCCCAATACGCCCATTTTTTCAACAAGCATACTTTAGAAGAGTTAGAGCATGCCGATGATTTCAAGACTTTTGTCGAGGATGTGGACGGTCATATTGTCTACCATCCCATTGAAGGGGTAGCTACAGAATTTGCTTCCCCGAGAGAAGTGTTTGAAGTTGCATTAAATCACGAAAAGCTAATTTCTGCCAGTATTATCAATTTGCTTGAAATAGCAATAGAAGAGAAGCATTACGCTGCCGAGAACTTCCTTCGTACCTATGTGGATGAGCAGGTAGAAGAAGAGAACTTGTTTAGAAGTCTGCTGGATGCTATCAAGCATTCCGGAGAGAAGGGCGCGTCACCCTTTACTCTTATGCAGCTTTTGAAGCATGAAGAAGAGGACGAAGAATAAGTCAATCTAACAACACATTGACATTATTTTATGCGGGTGCTATAATTGCCCTCGCAAATATATAATATTGTAATTTGAGCTATACATTTAAGAAAGGAATCACAAAATGAAGAAAATATCGTTATTATTGTCTTTACTGTTGGTATTCGCAGTATTTGCGTCCTGTGCTGATACCGGGTCCGAGAGTAAAGACCCCGCAGACGAAAGTTCGGCTGTCGTAGAGAGCAGTGACACCGAATCTACCGTTCCGGATGTATCCGAAGAATCCGAAGAGTCCGAAGAAACCGACGAGTCCGAGGACGACAGAGAACTGGCCTTGGTCAGTGTGGACAAGCCTTATACCAGCGATTATGTAGACGGTAACGAGACCTATCCCGATGTAGACGGTAAGACCCTTACCGACGGCGAGTATGCCCCCGAAGCTTCCTTTGGCGTAGCCGGAATCTGTGGATTTGCAGATGTGACCTCCGTTGCCTTTGTTATCGACCTGCAAGAAGAACATAATATCGGCAAGGTTGTTGCAAGAGGAGTAGCGGATGGAGACGGCGGACTTAAGATGGCATCTACTGTAACAGTTGAGTTTTCCAACGATGGAGAAACCTTTACCGACGCCAAGGTTGTAAGTTCGGTCGGTGCCTCTGTTGTGGACGGCTTCAGTGTAGTAGAAGTTGCGATTAGCGGAGTAGAAGCCAGATATGTAAAAGTGCAATACAGTGATTTACAGGGTTGGCTGTTTATCGACGAAATCGAAGTTTACGCATAACATATTCATAATACCCAAAACAAGAAACAAGCAGCGTTACGGTTGCTTGTTTCTTTGTTTTATACAGCAAATTTGCGGCTATAAAATCAAAGCTCAAGGCGTTGACAGTGTTTATTAGTGATGATATAATAATTATAGACAAATTATATAAGAACAACCGGATATCTTTTACCGGGAAAGGCAATAATAATGAAAATAGCCGACAATTATATTTCGTGTTTTATTCATTTCATGCCGCTGTTTACAATTTGCAGGATAATAATATAAAGATACAAGAGGACCAAGCAGCCTTTATAGCTGTTTGGCCTTTTATTTATTAGAGACTATATCAAGAACGTTTAAAGCAATAAAAAAGAGGACACAGACATGACAGATACAAGCAAAGACAAAACCCCCGCCATAAAAGGCTCTTTTATACAGTATTATTCCTTTGTCAGATATTCGGACAAAGCTTTAGAGCAACATTTTGATTATCTCAGTCAAGCGGGAATAGAATTTTTGGTTTTGTTTACCTCCGCTTTTCAGAACTTAGATGGGACTTTTTCCACGGTTTATTATCCCTCCAAGATAGCGGCGGCAAACAAAGGATCCAACTACAATGACACTCACAAAAACATTACAAAACGAATGTTAGACGAGTGCAAAAAGCATAATATAAAAGCTTATATCTCACCGACATACAACGACCATGGCTGGGGAAAATTCGGAGTAAGCGACAGAGAATGGGTAAAGGAGTTTTCCACCACAAGCGTAAAGGTAGCAAAGGAGATGTACGACCTTTATAAGGCTGAGTATGGCGATATTTTCTATGGATGGTATTTTGTACCCGAATTTGCCAATTACTTTGCTCGGTACACCGACGAAAATTTCGACAACGCAATCTTGCTGCTTAATACATTTGTAGAAGGTATTAAAGAGATAGATTCGGACATGCCCTTTTTAATCTCCCCCTATTTTTCCATTAAGCCTCCTTATTCAAATGCGGCAGACACCGCCGAGGCATGGAGACGGATTTTATCCGGTATAAACTTTAGGAAAGGGGATATATTTTGTCCCCAAGACTGTGTCGGTTCCGGGCTTTCCACCATAGACACCTTTGAGGAGTATTATGCCGAGTTCAAAGCGGTGGTCGACAAGCAAGACAACCTTTCTTTCTGGGGTAATCCCGAGAACTTTAAGCAATCAAACTGGTCAGCGGCACCCATTACCAGATTTGCGACTCAATTACAAATAGCAGCACCCTATGTGGAGGGATTCATTTCCTTCGCTTATTCCCATTATTATGCACCGGATATCAAGAAGACTCAGTATTTCCATGATTCATATTTGGAATATATCAAGACAGGAGAGATAATTTATTTCTCCGATAACGAAAGCGCAGTCCCCATAGATTTGATTTTAACCCCTTTGGATAGAGGTGTCGAAATAAAAGCCACTTTCAACAACTGCAAGTATGGTATCTCCCATATAGAAGTTTATCGCGAGGGCGTTCTTATGGCTTTGGTACACACTGAGGATACAAACTATTCGGACAAGGTGCAGGAATATATTTTTGAAGACACCGGCATTAACGACTCCGGTACCTACGAGTATACCGTAAAAGCAATTGATTTCCTCGACGAAATCCGCGGTGAAATCACTGCCGAAACAGAGCTTATAATAAAAGAAATTGAAGTTGGACAACTCCTAAGTGTGGAAAAGCCCTATATTACAAACTACAAGGGCAACAACACTTATCCTGATGTGACCGGTAAAATGCTTACCGACGGGATATATGCTACCACAGATGATTTTTCGGATAAGAATGCCATAGGGTTTGTCGGAGTACGGTCGGTGGATATTATAATAGATTTAGAGTCCGAGCAGGAGATAGGTTTGGTAGTCCCCAGAGCGCTCAACAGCGGGTCGGGCGGAGCCTCGGTCAGCGAAATCATAGAGGTTTCTTTCTCAAATAACGGAATATCTTTCACCGGAGCTATATCGGTTATGGCAACTTCTTATCCCATAGAAAACGGATATACCGTAATAAGGATACCCACTGATATAAAGGCGAGGTATATAAAGGTTTGCTACAAGGGTCTAAAAGGCTGGTTGTTTATAGATGAAATCGAAATATATGAGAAAAACCAACAATTTGAATA
>CAZFVM010000123.1:0-4009 GCA_964522305.1 uncultured Oscillospiraceae bacterium | reverse complement strand
TAATGTTCTTATTGTTTTTTTGCCGCAAAAAAATATAATAGAGGTATCCAGCAAAATAAAAGGTAGTTTGTTACTTATTAATATATAACTTAGGAGAGTGAACAAAAATGATTGATGTGTTAATTATCGGGACCGGACCTGCCGGTATATCTGCCGCACTGTATACACGACGAGCAGGGTTTGGCACCACTGTAATAGGGCTTGGTGTCGGCGCTCTGGAAAAGGCGGACAAGATAGAAAACTACTATGGCCTTGTTGAGCCGTTATCCGGCTCGGAATTGGCTGATATAGGAATTAATCAAGCAAAGAAACTGGGAGCTGTTATCAGTCGAGAGGAGGTTTTGGATATTCGTTGGGACGGGGACTTTAGTGTCTCTACCACGGAAAACACATACACTGCCAAGACTGTTATTCTTACGACAGGAACCTCTCGCAAAAAGCTTAGAGCAAAGAACTTAGAAGAGTTTGAAGGCAAGGGAATTAGCTATTGTGCGGTGTGTGACGCATTCTTTTATCGTCAAAAAGCCGTCGGAGTAATTGGTGACGGAGATTATGCTTTGCATGAAGTAAACGAATTGCTGCCTATCGCGTCTTCGGTAACTTTGTTTACCAACGGAAAACCGCCGCAAGTCGATGTACCTGATACTGTCAAGGTCATAGATACCCCTATTGCTTCTTTCTTTGGTGATGGGGTGCTAAAGGGAATTGAGCTGTCTGACGGCGAGAAGGTTTACTTAGACGGGGTCTTTATTGCCGTGGGTACAGCCGCTGCCTCAGACCTTGCAAAGAAGCTGGGTGTGGAGACAAACGGAAACAATATAGTAGTGGATGAAACAATGGCCACCAATATTCCCGGCATGTTTGCTGCCGGAGATTGTATCGGCGGGCACTTACAAGCATCCGTTGCTGTCGGTGAAGGTGCAAAAGCCGGGTTATCTGCGATTGCTTATATAAGAAAAAATAAGAAATAATGACATTAAGGTATGCTATATGTGAGTTTGGGTAAGAGGAGAGATATATGGTCTATAAAGTTATAACAAAAGAGGTCATTGACTTTGACAATGTGCCGATAGCTAATATTGACACTTTCAAATGGGAGCAAGGATATGAGCCAAAATCCCATGCGCAACTTATATATGTAAAAAACAAAGGGTTTGCTCTCAGGCTAACCTCTCAGGAGTCTAACCCAAAGGCTGTGTACACTGAGTTTGGTCAACCGGTATATGAAGACAGCTGTCTTGAGTTTTTTGTTCGGTTTGACCCCCAAAACCCTTTATACATGAACTTCGAAACCAATTCCAACGGAGCTTTTTTGGCTTCGGTGAGAACCGATCGGGCTTCTAAAAGAAGTATTGATGAGTTGGTGGAGCTGCCGGTGGTAAAAAGTAGTCGACAGGACACTTATTGGACTATTGATACTTTCTTTTCATTGGAGTTTGTAAACACTTTGTTTGGGATCAGCTCCTTTGAAGAAGGTGATATATTCTATGGAAACTTCTATAAATGCGGGGACAAAACAGCAAAGCCCCATTACGGTATGTGGTCCCCCATCGACAGCGACAAGCCCGACTTTCATCGACCGGAGTTCTTTGGCACTTTCCAAATAGCCTAAATTATTTAAGGAGAAGTAATGAAAAAATCGTTTAGTATTATTATCTTGACCGTTATGGCTGTTCTTATGCTTTCTACAGGAGTGTCCGCGGCTTTCACGCAGGACAATTACATCAGGGATATTGGACCGGACACCACAGTAGCCCAGCTAAAGGACCTTTTAAAAGCCATACAGGATGTAAGTAAAGACAATGTAAAAGTACTCGACAATACAAATGTGGGAACAGGATACACCTTGCAGACTAAAGCCGGTGCAAAAAAGGCTGTAGTCCTCGGGGATGTCAACGGTGACGGGTTTGTCAATGCAAACGACTACTTAATCCTCAAGAGATCATTTCTCAGTACTTATTCATTGGTAGATGAGTTCTTCCTTGCCGGAGATATAGATGCAAGCGGCGAGATAAACTCCTCTGACTACCTCAAGGTAAAGAGATATTTCGTCGGCACTTACAACTTTGGGGAGAGCGTTAACGCCTTATCTGTCCCCATCTTGTTATATCACCACATACTGCCCGACGATTATAAAAACACAAGCCAATGGCAAAACAACGATATTACCATCAGCACCACTGAGTTTGACCACCATATGTCCTTAATACGGGACAGTGGATATAGTGTCGTTACAATAGAAGAGGCTGTGGAATATATCGAAGGATATAGGACAATTCCCAAAAAAAGTGTTGTGCTTTGCTTTGATGACGGCTATAAGTCAAATACTTCCTTTGCGGCACCTATACTGAGGAAATATGGATATCAGGCTACTGTGTTCCATATTATGGAAGGGCTGACTCACAAACCTACCTCTGTGTATGAATACAATGTCTTGCAAAAGATTACCTTTGAAGATATGGAAGAAAACAACGATGTTCTGGATATACAGTGTCACACCTATGCCAACCACAACTACCTTAGTCAACAAACCTATGAGTTTATCCTATCCGACCTCAATAAGAGTCAGAACCTTTACCCTGCCAAATACTTTGCGTACCCTTACGGTGTCTATTCTGCCCATGTTATAGAAGCGGTGGAGGCTGCCGGATTTGTAGCTGCCTTTACAACTGTTGAGCGCAACGCGGTAGTGGGAGAAAAGATATATGAGATTCCCCGGTATACCGTCACATCTCCCATGAGCGATGAAACATACTTGGCTCTTATACCGTAAAGGTCTTGGAAAAATAACAAAATAACACAAAAAACTCCTGTGTAAAATGCTACATGGGAGTTTTGTTATATATTGGTTTGTGTCATATGCTTATGCTTGGATTGGGTAAAGGATAAACAATCCCGGTAACTACAGTTTTGCCAAACTAATAGATATAGTAATCGGTCTTGTACAATTAACGACACCTTTTGTGTTATTATGTCAACCCGGTCCTTACAAAGCTTAGATTAGTGTTTAGAGTTTCTGTATCTACCCCGTTAGCTATTATGGCAGAAGCTTCTATTGTAAAGGAGTGTTTGTAATCAAGGCGTCGCACGGAGTCAAAGAAAAAGCCCCAGTCAATATCTCCTTGTCCCAGCTTGATGTTGCTGCTCCATTTGTCCCATTCTTTGTATCCGCCGGAGAACTCACCTATATGAAAGTGCCGCACATTTGTCATCACGGAGCTTTGCAATGTTTTTGCCAACTGCCTGTGGAACTGCGCATGTCTTGTGTCTATGACAAACCCAAGGTCGGGATAACTCGAATGTATAAGCTGAATAAAGTCCAAGGAATCCCCAAATATGGTGATGACATTCTCGACTAACAGATCAACCGAATAGGACTTCGCAATGTCTATAAGGGCTCTGAGTCTCTTAATAGTCAGTTCCGGTCGACTGTCACTTCTGGGGTACCCCCAAGCATGGATTACAATACTCTTTGCTCCAAGGCTTGATGCAATATTGCAATTAAAATCAAACAGTTCAAGGACTCTCTTGTAATCATCGTAAGAGCCGCCGAGTAATACCCCTATGCTCTTTTCTGCGTGAACAACGGGAATGTTTATCTGCTCACTCTTATATTCCCGGACTATTGTGTCTATATTAGGGTAATAATCCTCATACATCATCAGCTCAAAGCCGTCGCAAAGAAGTCGGTCTTTGTAAGCGCTAAGGAGCTTGTAATCTCTATTATTAATCTTACCGGTAAATGTACCGGTAGATAAGTATATCTTGTTTTGCATGGTGTCCTCTTGTAAGTTTGTGAAGTGGTTGTCGCAAACAGACTTACTCGTTACAAAATACCGCCGGTATTAATAAAGGCTGTGTATTCCTTGGGGGGCAAGGGTCTTGAATAGTAAAAGCCTTGAACAACATCGCAGCCAAACCGCTTGAGACGCTCTAACTCATCGGCGGTCTCTACTCCTTCCTGGGTTACCTTCATTCCAAGTGTCTTTGCCAGGGTTATGATGTTCTC
>CAZFVM010000122.1:0-4027 GCA_964522305.1 uncultured Oscillospiraceae bacterium | reverse complement strand
ATTGTTGAAGAGACCTACGGTGGGCATCTGGTAGTCAAGGCGTTCAACGGCGAAGAAAAGATGCTTCGAGATTTTGAAGAAGAAAACCAAAAACTCTATAAGGCAGGATGGAAGGCACAGTTTTTGTCCGGACTTATGATGCCTATAATGAATTTTGTCGGCAACATAGGATATGTGGTTATTTGTCTTTTTGGCGCAATGTTCGCTGCCGATGGCAGAATGACAATTGGAGGAATCCAAGCTTTTATCCAGTATGTTCGCTCTTTTACTCAGCCGATAGCCCAGCTTGCAGGGATTTTCAACCAGATACAGATGACGGCAGCCGCTTCTGAACGAATTTTTGAGTTTTTAACCGAGGAAGAAGAAGCAGGAAATCGAGTAGATTATAAAGTAAACAAGAGCGAGATTAACGGAGATGTACTCTTTGAGAATGTCGTTTTTGGTTATGAAGATAGCGATGAAATAGTTATAAAGAACTTCAACGCAGAAATCAAAGCAGGACAAAAGATAGCCATAGTGGGACCTACCGGTGCCGGTAAGACTACAATGGTCAAGCTTCTCATGAGGTTCCATGACCTAAAGTCCGGAGCTATTTTACTGGATGGCAAGTCTATTGACAGATATGATAGACGGGATATCCGCACTGCTTTTGGAATGGTTTTACAAGACACCTGGCTTTACAACGACACAATTCTGGAAAACATCAGATATGGCAGACCCGACGCCACCGATGATCAAGTCATAGAAGCTGCAAAGGTTGCACAAGCAGACTTTTTTATTCGCACATTACCTGACGGATATGACATGATAATTAATGAGGAAGCCACCAACATTTCTCAAGGTCAAAAGCAGCTTTTGACCATCGCACGAGCGGTGTTAGCGGACTCAAAGGTTCTTATCTTAGATGAGGCAACCAGTTCGGTGGACACCCGTACCGAGATTTTAATTCAAAGGGCTATGGATTCTTTGATGGAGGGGAGAACAAGTTTTATTATTGCCCATCGGCTTTCTACTATCAAAAACGCTGATCTTATTTTGTGTATGAACGAGGGAGATATAGTGGAGCAGGGGACCCATGCTCAACTTATGGAAGCTAAGGGTTTTTATGCCGAGTTGTATAACAGCCAGTTCGAACAGGCAGGATAATGAGACATACGCTTTTAAACATTTTGCTTGAAAACCGGTACCTGTTGTGCTAAAATAACAGGACAAAACAAAACTGCATCAGGAGACCAAATATGATACCATTACCAACATTTATAGAAAACGAAGGGGGAAGACAGGTAACCTACGATTTGTTTTCCCGTCTTTTAAAGGACAGAATAATCCTTATTTTTAACGAAATATCCGACGATTTGGCATGCACCATAGTCGGACAGCTTTTGTATCTCGAGGCCATCGACCCGGATAAAGATATTACTATCTATATTAACTCCCCGGGAGGGAGCGTTTCTGCGGGCCTTGCAATATACGACACTATTAAGAACCTCAGATGCGATGTTTCCACCATTTGTGTCGGTTCCGCCTTCAGTATGGGCGCATTCCTATTGGCAGCGGGCACCAAGGGCAAGCGGTTTGGATTACCCAATTGTCAGGTTATGATTCATCAAGTTATAGGTACTGCGGGAGGCCAAGCTTCGGATATGCTTATAGCCACCAATTTTGCCAAGCGCACCAAGGACAGAATCAATAAGATTTTGTCAGAAAACATCGGCAAAGATATAAAGACGGTTCAGGCTGATTCCGAGAGGGATAACTGGATGTACGCCGAGGACGCTTTGGAGTACGGAATAATTGATGGTATACTAAGTAACGAGAGTAACAAACCCAAAGAACAAAAACCTCGCAAAAATAAAGAGTCAAAATAACAATAATCAAAAGGACAGCATTCGCTGCCCTTTATTTTAGTCTTTATTGTTTATATTAATACATAGGATGTGATGTTTTGGATTTTTCATTGACGAGTGTCAATGTTCTTGTATTGATGGCATATGCCATCCCCGGATATATTTTTGTCAAGGTCAAGGCTCTGAGCCTTGATTCAATTGGTGCGCTCGTAAAGATATTACTATTTGTTTGTCAGCCGTTTTTGACAATTTATTCCTTTAACAAGGCGGATTTTACGCCTGCTCTTTTTAAAGAAATGATTATGTTTTTCTTAGTAGCTTTTATTCTGCAAGTGGTTATGTTGGGGATAACATATCTTATTTATCGCAACAAATATAAGCAGGACGCTGCATATAGGGTCTGCACTATAGCCACTGCACTGGGCAATATCGGATACATAGGTGTTCCTTTGATAGAAGCTTTACTTCCAAACCAGCCAAATGCTGTTGTTTTTGCAGCCATGTTTATAGTAAGCATGGACTTGGTGGGTTGGACTATTGCTTCCACTATAATTACCGGTAACAAGAAGTATGTTAGTTTTAAAAGGATAGCCCTAAACCCATTGACCTTTGCTTTGATGGTGGCATTACCTCTTTTCCTGACCGGCACTAAAATACCCGCCGTATTTGACAACAGTGTCACTATATTAGGTAAGATGACAACCCCGCTTTCAATGATAATTTTGGGAATGCGTCTTGCATCCACTAAATTTAAGACTTTGTTTACCGACCACAAAGTATATTTTGTAGCAGGGTTAAAATTAATTGTGTTCCCGCTGGTAGCCTTTTTGGCGGTTTATTTTTTACCCTTGGATGCTTATGCAAAAAACACTTTGCTTATATTGAGTTGTACCCCAACAGCTTCCTTTGTTTTGAACTTGAGCGAACTACACAACACCGGCCAAAAAACAGCTGCGAATATCGTACTGACCAGCAATATTTTTAGTATGATTACAATCCCTGTTATTATGCTGTTTTTTAGTGCAAGCTAACTTCTGTTCACTTGACATAATCTTAGTTTATTTATATAATTCAATCATAACAAATAACGCCTAATCGATAAAGGTGGAGGAACGATGAAGAAAAGTAGAATTGTTTTACGTATACTATCCCTTATATTAGTAGCACTTCTGGTATTTGTTTTGCCTATTTCTGCAGTAGCACAAAAAACTCCATTAGAGCGCCTTTCTTTGTACAAACAATATTTTGTAAGGACAATGGGGTCTTATGCCCGTGCAGAAATGAAGACCAACAACATTCTAGCTTCATTGAAAGTATCCCAAGCGATATATGAGAGCGGATATGGAACAAGCGTTTTCGGCACCACAGCAAACAACCTGTTTTGCATTAAGGCATACAGCACCTGGGAAGGGATGGTGTTCGACCGACCGGAAAACCTGATTTATTCTAATATTGTAGATTATAGAGTAATAAAGGGACCAAACTTTACCGGTTCCGCTTGGAGAGCTTATGATAATTGGATAGACAGTATAGCAGATCACTCTGCACTCCTGCACACCAGCCGATATGCAGATGAGGGAATACCGGGAATGTTCGATTATGTGGAAGCCGCCTATGCCGTTATAAGGGCAGGTTATACCACAGACGAAGGTTATTCTCGAATGGTTATCAAGCTAATTGAAGATTACGGCCTTACGGAATACGACGATATTACACCAAACGCCCAAGGGGTGATAGCCATCACTATGGACAACGCTGAGTTGTTTATCGGATTGGGTGAAAGTTTTACTTTGTCTGCGAATATCCTTTCGGATGAGCAGGTTGAACATCCTTTAACCTGGGCTTCTTTGGATACCTCTGTTGCCACCGTAGACCAAACCGGCAGAGTTCATGGGGTAAACGAAGGATATACATTAATCACCGCATCAATAGGCAATCGCGAAGCCTGCTGTATAGTAACTGTTACAAAGGATAATCCCAATTACAGTGGAATTGTTTACGAAAGTGCCACAACTACCGCTAATCTTAATGTAAGACAATCTCCAGACCCAACTGCCGATAGAGTTGGCATGTTTTTGAAAGACACAAGCATCAAAATAACCGGGTTAGCTGTGGAAACAGGGACAACTTTCAACGAGTGGTACCCGGTAACCGGAGTCGGAGATAGGGGTACGGGTATA
>CAZFVM010000121.1:0-4196 GCA_964522305.1 uncultured Oscillospiraceae bacterium | reverse complement strand
AGTACACAAATAATAAAAAATAGAGGTAAGAAAATGAAAAAAACAGCATTATTATTGGCGTTTTTGCTCCTGCTTGGTATTTTTGCCGGATGTAAAGACACCACCGATGACACCCTGAGTGGCAGCTCTGATGCTCCAGGCAGTGAGTCCGATGTTTCCGGGGATGATACCAACGTTACTCCCGTGGAGAAGCCTTACTCAACTGTTGTCAGCGTAGGCAAGAGCTACACCAAGTCGGTAGAAGCGGACAAAAGCTACGAAGACTCTTACAATTTAGAGCTCACCGACGGTCTATATGCCGAGGGAGATTCTGTTTCTTATAAAGATGCAAAACTTAGCGGATACAATACCTCTGTTAATGTTATCATTGATCTGGAAGAAGACGGAAAACGGCTTTATAAATTTATTGTTAGCTATTTGTCTGTTATGGAGGCAGGTATTGCACCTTTGGCAAGCGCTATGGTATATGTCTCTGACGATAATGAAGAATGGACCAAGCTCGGCTCTGTGGTCAAGCCGGTTTATGTAGAAAAGACCACTCAACAAGCGGTTTTGGAATTAGAAGAGCCCATAGACGCCCGTTATGTCAGGTTTGCATTAAATAAGGCATCTGCCTGGCTTTTCTTAGACGAGCTTGCGGTTATCGCTGATGTTAAGGGTACCGGAGGAGATATGGTATTGTTGGAACAGGTTGACAAATCCTATGAAGACGACAAGACTACAAACACCGATAGACTCAGCAATCTAAACAAAGTAGTCGGAGACAAGATAGATAGAAGCCAAAACAAAGCTTATGTGAGCACCGGCTGCAAATATACTTACTCCTACTCACCGTCAAAGACACTGCATGTAGATGACGGTAAGAAGTTGACCGACGGCAGCGAAATCGAATCTTTGTTTGAGTGGGACAACTGGGTCGGGTTCGGAGGTGGCAAAGAACTGGACATAATAATCACTCTAAAGGAAGAGCGCAGAGATCTGGCAGGGTTTGAGTTATCGGTATTCAATCGCCCCTCCACCGGCATCTCTCCACCTGCATATGTGGATGTATCGGTATCTACTGACAACGAGGCCTTTACCCCGATCGGCAGGGTCTACGCTCCCACAAACCCACAACAGCAAAACTTCACCTATGCACTGAGCTTCGATCACGGGATAGTGGGCAAGTACGTAAAGTTCACATTGGCAGAGACCAAGAGCGAATGGTTCTTGATAGAAGAAACGGCAGTATACACATACACCGACAGGGACTTGGGCGGTACTGCACTATATCCGCCGGTAAAGTTGCCGACGGTCAACGAAAAGACCTATTGGCCCTCAAGTACCCCGGATTACAAAAAGAAGACAAACCTGATTAGAGGTTTGACCTATCAGATTTCTTCCGGTGTCAGATTGACTCAGGAAGAATACGGCGAGACTAATGACCTAGCTACCAGTGGCAAACTGACCGACGGGGTGTATAGCAACTCTACTTATTACGGTGATTCCCGCTGGTTTCGCAACACCCGGGGAGCATCGCGTCAGATATATTTTGACCTGACCCATACTTCTGAGATTACCGGGTTCAAGGTTAATTTCCTTAAATATACTTCGGTAGGTATCAATCTTCCCTCCAAATTCACGTTGCATCTTTCTGACGACGGAGTGAATTGGTATATGGCGAGCTCCACCCCCCTCCCGAAAGTGGAGTTAGGGACCGATTTCGCACCCCTGGAAATAACCCTCCCCAAGGCGGTTCAAGCCAGATTCGCAAGATTTAGTTTTGACTTAGGTTCCCATGCTTACCTCGACGAGATAGAGCTGTTTGGCTCTAAGTTTGTAAGCTCCTCAGCTATCGAGGTCGACAAGCTCGGAGGAAAAGAAGAAAAGTTGGGCACAATGCTGGCACCGAGTGAGGACTTGTTAGGCGGAGTAGAAGACTTGCTGCTGGTTTATTACAATACCAACAATATATTTACCAAGGAAGTGTTCTTATCCTATGCCGGATACACCGACCCCGAAGGCGAAGTAAAAGACACCATGTTTGACGGATTCTTGTTCCTTCCCTCTACCGCAGCCCTGCCCTCGGGCGGAAGACCCTATGCCGACTCGGTAAAATCCGATTGGGATCGTCTTTTGGACCAAGTTTTCTTAGAAGATTACAATTTGGACGCTCTGGACAAAGCGGTGGCAGAGATAAAAGAGACTCTTAATATGCCGGACTACAAGGTCAAGGTGTATTACACCCTCCTGTATCCCTCCATGTCCAGAACAGCCTTTGGAGATGTAGACGGAGACGGCAAGAGCGAGGACTTCTCCAAGCTTGCCGACAGGATAAAGGCGACAAAATGGTATATAGAAGAGTTCTTAAAGCGGTATGAAGCCGCAGGGTTTGAGAATCTGGAACTCCACGGATTTTATTGGTTCCACGAAACCATCAACAACGACGAAGAAGACGAGCTTACCGTACCTGCGGTAAGTAAGTTGGTGCATGACAAGGGTTATCAGTTCTTCTGGATTCCCTATTTCTCGGCGAGGGGATACTATGAATGGACATCCTACGGCTTTGACGCCGCTTGCCTGCAGCCCAACTACGCCTTTGGCGGAGAAATAAGCAAGTACAGGATAGCCACGGTGGCAGACCTGTTAAAGGAGTTCAACCTTTGTATCGAGATTGAGCTGGATGGCAAAGCCTTGAGCGACCCCATGTATTATCAGCGCTATATGGAATACATGAAAGGCGGCACCTACTATGGATATATGACTGACAGTATCCATATGTATTATCAAGGTACCCTCGACATCTATAGAGCGTCGCAATCAAAGGTGCAAAGGATTAGGAACATCTACGAGTATACCTATCAGTTTATAAAGAAGACCCTCAATATCTATCCCGACAAGCTCAAGGATATATCCATAGATGCCGACAAGGACAAGATATACGAAGGCAGATTGTTTGAGGCGGATGATGTGGTATCTGCAACAGTGGACATGACGGCGAAAAACGGAAGTGTAACCATAAACTCCGACGGCTCCTTCCGCTATTATCCCAACAAGGGATTTACCGGTACCGATACCTTTAGCTTTAGGATTTCCGAAGGGTTGGATTGGTCGGAGCCTACCGTAGTTACGGTAAATGTAAAATAATATTTTCAATGTAATATAAACCAAGCTTAAGTTTGGTCAAAACAAAAAAGCGGTCCCTCGGGGCCGCTTTTTGATGGATATTCTATTTAGATAGATTTGACCGGTATATACAACAAAAATGTCAAAAAACAGTAGTTATAATAGCCTACTCCTCTCGCAACCCGCTGCTGCCTATCCTGTCCGCTCCCAGAGCGATAAGTTCTGTAGCTTGGCTGATTGACCTTATTCCTCCGGCTGCCTTGACTTTTACTTTGTCGTCGCAATATTGCCTCAGCAGTACAACATCCTCAGCAGTCGCACCCGAGGACGCAAACCCTGTAGAAGTCTTAATATAATCTGCACCGGAGTCCGAGACTATCCGGCACATCCTTGTTTTTTCCTCTTGCGTCAACAGGCAGGTCTCGATAATCACCTTGAGCACTTTATCGCCACAGGCTTTTCTCACCTCTTTGATATCCCGTAACACCGAGTCAAATTCTTCGCTCTTTATATAAGAGATATTAGCCACCATATCTATTTCATCGGCACCGTCGGATATGGCTTGCAGAGTCTCTGCCACCTTGGACTCGGTGTGAGTGTACCCAAGGGGGAAGCCTACAACGGTACAGACTTTCATGGCATCCCCGCACAACTCCCGAGCAAGGCTCACATAGCAAGGGGGGACACATACAGACGCGGTCTTGAGGTGTTTTGCAGTGATGCATAGGGCAATTATATTTAGCTTTGTACAGGCAGAGGACAGCTCTGTCAGATCTGTTTTTGCAAAGACTATGTCTTTTTGTTGTTGTGTCATATTCACCTCAGAAGTGGAATACCGAAAGGTATTTTACTGTTATAAAAATCTTTAATTCTCATATTATTATATACAAAATAATCAAGATAGTAAAGAGTTGACAAACCCCCGGCGGTATGATAAAATCAGAACTCGAAATCCATGTGCGGATGTGGTGGAATGGCAGACACGCTGGTCTTAGAAACCAGTGCGCGAGCATGCAGGTTCAAGTCCTGTCATCCGCACCATAACATTAGGTCAAAATAGATGCAGGGCCGAAAAACCCAGTGTTTATGCG
>CAZFVM010000120.1:0-4222 GCA_964522305.1 uncultured Oscillospiraceae bacterium | reverse complement strand
CTGCCAACTTCGCATACCCTTTTTAAATCACATAAAATTATAGCCAAACAGCTTTACATATTATTTATAAGGAAACAGCAGTGAACTTTTTTAAGCGAATTTTATCAAAACGGCGAGAGAAAATATTGCAAAGAGAAGCTCTTTGCAAGGGTTTACACGCTCAGCTAACTGATGCACTTAGTCAAATAAACAATCTTTTTAATTTTTCGGATGAGTTTATTGATTATTATCAAGGTGAAACACTTTATAAGCAAACGCACGAATTAATCAGCGAAACAGAAACAAAGAAGATAAAAAAGCTTAAGAGATCAGCATCTTTTTCCACTCTTATTGCCACACGGAAAGAGCTTTATACAAAGAGAGATTCATTATTACAACGGATCGCAACACATAATGACATAGTCGCACAAAGCAGGATAGATGAAGGGTACAGATTAGTTGGCGAAGTAGAGGGGTTAAAGCTTGATAGGCAACAAATGGCCTGCATTGTAAAAGAAGCACATAATCACTTGGTAATTGCCGGCGCCGGTACAGGCAAGACAACTACAATTATAGGCAAGATAAAGTTTCTTATCAATAAAGGTGTCTGTTTACCAAAAGATATTCTTGTATTGTCCTTTACAAATGCTTCGGCTACAGAAATGTCAGAGCGAATCAACAAAGAAATAGGTCAACAAATAGAAGCTTCTACTTTTCACAAATTAGGCTTGGAGATAATAAAGAAGAGCATGGGCATTACTCCCCGTATAACCAAAGTAAACCTTCGTGCTTTTATAAAAGAAAGATTAGAATACTTAATGGAAGAAAAAGCATACCAAGATGCTTTGGTTTCATATTTGCTTTACCATGGTACGGTGCAGAAAACAGAGTTTGATTTCGAGACCGAAAGAGAATACTATGAGTACTTAAATCATAATCCTCCAACCACTTTAAAAAAAGAAGTGGTAAAGAGCTATGGTGAGATGGATATAGCTAATTTCTTAGCGCAAAACAAAATCGAATATATTTATGAACAACCTTACGAAATTGATACAAGGACAAAGGACTACACACAGTATGAGCCCGACTTTTATTTGCCCGAGCATAATATCTATATAGAATATTTCAGCACGAACAAAAACGGGGAAGTCCCCTCTTATTTCTTGGGCAGAGACGGCAAAAGTGCGACTCAGATTTATAATGAGTCAATTGAGTGGAAGCGAAAGCTTCACAGAGACAATAACACAATAATGGTTGAATGTTTTGCATATGAGAAGTTTTCCGGTGAATTATTGACTATGCTGGAGCAGAAGTTAAAAGACCATGGGGTAAAACTCGAGCCCATACCGGCGCTTGAAATCATAAATGAAATGAATACACAGGAGCATTCAATCTTTGATGGTTTTATAGAATTGGTAGAAACAGTAATCAACCTTCTCAAAAACAACAAATATAACATACCGGAGTTCCGAGATTCAATTCCAAGCAACAGCACAGATTACAGATCAATACAATTATTGCTATATCTAACAGAGCCGATTTACAACATGTATAATCAAACTCTTGCAGCGAATGACGAGATTGATTTCAATGACATGATAAACTTTGCAACCGACAATGTTTTGCAAGACAAATATTTACATGATTTCAAATATGTAATAGTCGACGAGTACCAGGACATTTCAAAAGGTAGATTCTCCCTCTTACACTCAATGCGGACAAAAAGAGATTACGCGCTTTTTTGTGTAGGTGATGATTGGCAGAGTATATATCGTTTCGCAGGCAGCGATATAGGGTTTATTTTGGATTTCAATCGTTATTGGGGTCCCGGAGAAATCAGCATGATAGAGACAACCTATCGTTTCCCGCAATCCCTTGTTGATATAAGCGGTAGCTTTATAATGCAAAATCCAAATCAAGTCAAGAAGAAGATTAAAGGCAAGGGTTCCGACCGTTCTTTTCCCTTGGGGCAAATAAGTGCTTACAACGACGAATATCTTGCTGACTTCACCTCTTCTCGTCTTAGGGATTTGCCGCCGAAAAGCACAGTATTTTTCCTTGGGCGCTATAGTTTTGATATAGGTTATTTTCGCAAAAACCCCGACTACAGAACAAAGTTTGACAAAGAATTCGGGTTTGTCCAAGTTGAATTTTTACCGAGAAGAGACTTGCAGATTTATTTTCTAACTGCTCATCGTTCAAAGGGCTTGCAAGCGGATTATGTTTTCATAATCAATAACAAGAGCACAAAAATGGGGTTTCCCAGCAAGATGCAGGATGCTCCTATAATGAAGTGGTTGTTGGAGGATAGCGACGACTTTCCATATTCAGAAGAACGCAGATTGTTCTATGTAGCTCTAACTCGCGCAAAGAAGAAGGTAATATTGCTTACAAACGATGGTAAAGAATCCGAATTTGTAGAAGAACTGGTTATGAACTATGGTGACGAAATAAGAAGAGAGTCTTTTACATGCCCTCTCTGTGGCGGCTATCTGGTAAGAAAAACCGGAAAATATGGCGAATTTATAGGTTGCACTAACTACAAAGATAAAGGCTGCAAATACACCCGCAACCTTAGAACAAATAAAAGCACTACCGCAGCCAATAATAATCCCAACTGACAAACCCAAATCAGACGCCAAAAAGCAAGGGTATAACCCCATCACACCCTTGCTTTTTTAATTTTTAGTTGCATAATGGAAATGTGTATTTTATACAATGAAATTCCCGGATATATGTCCGTTCCTTAACTGTTGGCTTTGCCAACGTCCCAACTACGACCGCAGGTCGTGTCAAAACTGGCGACTTTGTCGCCTTCGAACTGTTGACTCATGTCAACTTCTAAACTTCGCACATAGTGCGATTCGAACTGTTGACCCTGTCAACCTCACAACTACGACCATAGGTCGTGTCAAAACTGTTGATATAATCAACCTCAAAACTAATTCCCCTGGGAGAAAAACATGTCTATTCCAATATCAATACTCTTTATCACTATCGCTCTATCAATCTTGGGTGCCGCCAACTACTATGTCGGTTATCGTCTATACCGCTGGATTGCCACTTTATTGCCCAATATCAGCACCAAGGTTTTTATACCGATTTACATTGCTCTGACCCTAATAATGATAATAAGCCTGACTCGGTTTGTTTTGCCTTCACCGGGTATTATAAAGTCTGTTCTTTCCTGGGTCGGAGTTATCTGGATGGGTTTGTTTTTGTATTTTCTTTTCTATTTTGCTATCACCGATATTTTTCTGTTTTTGGGTAGCCTGCTTAAGCTTTTACCTCGGCCTTATCCGATATCGGCGCGCCTTTATTCCGGATTAATTGTTGTTTTGGCCACCCTCATCACCGTCGGTTACGGTTTTTACAACTATTCTCGGGTCAAGACTACAACCTACGACCTCACTCTTGAGAATAAGAGCCTTACTCAACCAATCGAGGTTTTGTTTGTCAGCGATCTCCATTTAGGTTCTGTCGGCTCGGAGCAAAACCTGCAAAGAGTGGTAGATTCTATCAACGCAAAGAGCCCGGATATCGTCTGCTTAGTCGGCGATATTTTCAACGACAACTACGACTCCATAGACAACCCGGAGGAGGCAAAAGAGTTTTTCCGTTCCATCAGGTCCACCTATGGGGTTTTCGCTACCCTTGGCAATCACGACGGAGGCAAGACACACAAAGACTTTCTCAGCTTCTTTGCCGACACGGGAGTCACCCTCCTCAACGACGAATATATTGTTATAGATAATCGCTTAGCCCTGTTCGGTAGGGTAGACCCCACACCTATCGGCGGCTTCGAGGGGACAACCCGCAAAGAGCCTGCAGAATTCGCAGCTCTTTTCTCAGAGATAGACCCTGATATGCCTATTATTATCATGGACCACAACCCAATCAACTTCAAGGAGTACGATAGCCCCGTAGACTTAGTCATCAGCGGTCACACCCACGCCGGTCAGCTTTTCCCGATTAACCTCATCACCAACGCAATGTATCTCACTCATTACGGGTATTATCACGCCGATTCCGCGTCCCCTCATCTTATTGTATCCTCCGGCGCCGGCACCTGGGGCATGCCTCTACGCACCTCCGCCCACAACGAAGTAGTAAGAATCACCCTCCAACCCATAGAATAGCAGTCTTATACAATTAATAAATTTATTAAACACAAAACTGTGATACAGAATCAAGTTTTTATATTTAGGTGTGTTTTTGACACATTATAAATATATTTTTAGGC
>CAZFVM010000119.1:0-4317 GCA_964522305.1 uncultured Oscillospiraceae bacterium | reverse complement strand
ATCCAGACCTTGTAACTCTTTACGGCTCTTATGATCATTTTTACCCCCCCGAAACCCATAGCTTATAGGTATATATACTTTATCATTATATACCGTGTTTGTAAAGCATTGAAAGTAAGACAAAGTATATAAAGGTGAGAGAATAATGACTCATAATCGTTAAATGACTCTCCGCTAAAAAAAGAAGAGAAAAGTGCAAAAAAACGCTTTTCTGCGACTTTATATAATTATAATGCTTTTCTGCAAGAAAAGTTTCGAATCTGTCAAGATTTCCACTCTTATCTTTTATCTATTATCTGGAAAAAGTCGCAGTAAATAAGAAAAAAAGACGAGTGAAGAGAGAATAATGACACAAAGAAAGTTGTATAGTAAAAGTGGACACCACGGAGAGTGAATGATATAGTAAAGAAAAGGGGTGTTCAAAATGAAAAGGACATACACAAAAGAATTCAAAATCAAAGCGTGTGATTTAGTACAAAAGGATGGAATCAAACCGGCAATCGTAGCCGAAAAATTTGGAATCAATGTAGTCATGCTGTATCGATGGATGGAAGAATACCGAACAAATGGTGATGAAGCTTTTGTAGGTAAAGGCAATGTGGCACCGGCAAGTCGAGAACTTCGAAAACTCCAAAGGGAAAACGAACGGTTAAAGATGGAGATGGATATACTAAAAAAAGCAGCGGCATACTTTGCGAAACACCCGGAAGAAAAATAGAATTCGCAAAGAAGGATTTGACAATGTATGCTACAAGCAAGGTATGCCAAATACTTGGGGTGTCTAGAAGTGGATATTATCGCAAGAAAAGAACAGCTGATAGTATAGAAATTGAAACAGAAAAAGCGGTCATTCACTGTTTCAAAAACAATAAAGGAAATTATGGCAGAGTTCGTATACGTAAAGCTTTGCTGAAAAAAGGGATTGATGTTAGCGAGTACAAAATCGCGAGAATCCTAAGGAGCAACAGCTTATTCGCTAAAAGTGGTAGAGCCAAGAAACGGAGAGCTCCTAAGATAACAGAGCAGCAATACATAGAAGAAAACTTACTGCAAAACAAATTCTCGGTTAAGGTGGAAAACTATCTATGGTGTTCTGATATCACAGAGTTAGCCTGTAAGCGTAGCAAGCTTTATCTTTGCGGTATATTGGATGTAGCGACACGTCGCTTGGTTGGCTGGGCTTTGGCAAAACGTCAGACGCAGGAAATAGTACAATTAAGTATTGAAATGGCAGTAGGGAGAAATCCCAAGCGTCCTGAGGGAGCAATCTTTCATAGCGATAGAGGTTGTCAGTACACAGCAAAGAAAACAAAGGACTTATTAGAAAACTATGGTTTTCGCAGAAGCATGTCTCGCCCAGGTACACCAAATGACAGCCAACCCATCGAAAGTTTTTGGAAAACCTTAAAACTAGAGATGCCGGATATCCGGCATTTGAATTACGAAGATGCATGCCGATCAATCGTAAGCTACATCGAGCTTTATTACAACTCTCAAAGGCTTCATTCCGGTATAGATTACAACATACCAAATGAGTTTTTCACTCTTCTATCTGTCCACCAATCTTGACAAGTTTCGTACCAAAAAGAAAAAGCCGCTTTTCTGCGACTTTTTCTTTTTGGTGCGGCTGATGGGACTTGAACCCATACGGTTGCCCACACGCCCCTCAAGCGTGCGCGTCTGCCAGTTCCGCCACAGCCGCTAATTTAGTCTTTGCCCTTTTTGAAAAAAGGCACGATATTCATTATACCTAATAATTAGGTTTTCTCAACAACATTAATTGTTATGATTACTTATTTGCAGATTGCAAGTTTTGATTTTTGTGAAAGCAAAACAACTAAAGAGAAATATCCAAAAAATCCCTCTCCAAAGATTTGCGGGTGCGAGGGGTTAGCTTTAGTAAATCAAAAGAAAACTTCCGACAGTAACCCTCTGCTTTAACCACCCCTTTGAACTCGCATATACATGCGTCGGATTCCAAAATCGGGGTGCTATGCTCGCAGTTGAGACATATTTCTCTTTGTTCTGTCAAAATATCATCCATAGCTCTCTCCGTAAACTTTATAATTGTAACTAAGGTTTTTATATCTCTTCTAAATCTATATTCCCTTTTGCTCGAGAGTTATAACCCTTCCCGTGCTAAGTTAATCACGCTCTTTATATAGATTAAAAAAGTGGATTCTAACTCTTTGTGGGATATATATTCGTCCGCTTGATGTGCGTCCCCTCTGGTGGCACCCAGTCTGAGTCTTTCGCTGTCTATCGCAGGCCCAAAAGCCACGGTGTTTGCCAACCAACGGGCGTATGTGCCGCCCCCCATGGTGAAAGGCAGGTCCTGTCTGCCGGTAATCTCCCTGTATGCATCCATCAAAGCCCGTACCCGTTTGTCTGCTTTTGGGAGAGTATACCCTTCGGAAAACATCCCTTCGGAGACATAAAAACCCTTGGGGACCAAAGTGTCTTTTATTGCGTTAAAAATCTTGTCGTGGGTCACATCAGGTATATATCTAATATTGAAGTTCTGCACTAATATGCCGTTTTCTACCCTGAGTCTGCCACCGATACAGGTAAGATACCCGAAATCCTCATCGGTACGGGCAATCCCCAATGTCTCGCCCTTATACTCATTGCACGCCTCGGACAGGAAAGAAAAGGCGTTGCGATTGTTCTTTATATAACCGTGATCGAGCAAAAAATCTACCAATAATCCTATGGCGTTGACCCCGTTCTCCGGCATGGAAGCATGGGCAGACTCGCCCCGGGCTGTAACCTTAATACGCTTTTCGTCTATTCTAACAACCGAAATTCGTTTGTTATCTTTGAAACGGTCCCGGGTTATGTCGGAATCCCAAACCGTGGCAGTTGCGGTATCGGGAACAGCGTTTGACGCCTCTCCCCCGCTTATATCCTGAATCTCCGCCGGTAAACCTCCCAACTTTATATCTACCTGCAGTATTCCCTTCTCTCCTATACAAACAGGAAAGCGAGCGTCCGGTGTGAAGGAGAAGGCAGGGGGCGTTTTTATCTTTGCATAGTACTCCAAATCTGTGCTTCCAACCTCTTCGTCGCTGCCCAAAATCAATCTTACTGTAAAGGGAAGGCTGATGTTGTGGTCTTTTAAAAACCTCAGTGCGTACAGACAAGCGATAAAAGGGCCCTTATCATCCAATGTGCCCCGTCCTATATATAAATCTTGATCTATTTTTAATGTAAAAGGGTTCCCCGACCAGCCGTTACCTTCGGGGACCACATCCAGATGAACTACCAAGCCTATCTCGTCCTCGCTGTCCCCATATAATATGCTGCCACAATAATAATCGTGGTTCTCGGTTTGGAAACCATATCTCTTTCCCATTTCTAAAGCCAGGTCCAGTGCCTCGGCACACCGGGCTCCAAAGGGATACTCCCCTTGTCTTTGGGAAGCGATGCTCTTTATAGATATGATATCCGAGAAGTCTTTGTGCAGTTGGCTCTTTATCCCGAGATTTGCGAAATATTCTTTTGCTTTTTCTAACACACTGTATCTTTGCATTTTTGTCCCTTCATTCCTGAAAATGATTTTGACCTTGTCTAAGGTCATAAAGATTGTTACCCTTTGAATCTATTGCTACTATAAGTGGAAAATCGGCGAATACCACCTTCTTTATGGATTCGGTGGCAAGTTCCGGGAAAGCTATCTCCTCACAATCGGTGATATGCTTCGCAGCATATGCTCCCGCTCCTCCGACAGCTATCAGATATATAGCCCTGTTCTTTACCATGGATTTTATCAACTCACTACTTCTCTCCCCTTTGCCTATGGTGGCAGCCACCCCATAATCGAAAATCTGTGGGTAAAAGTCCATTCTGCCACTGGTGGTGGGGCCTATTGAGCCACAGGCATTCCCTGTCTTGGTGGGTGTCGGGCCTGCGTAATAAATTACACTGCCCCGTAGAGGAATGGGAGAAGGTTGATCTGCGTCTAACAGAGAAAAAAGTCGCTTATGCGCCGCGTCCCTGGCGGTATATACCACCCCTGACAACAAAATTTCTTCTCCGCAGGTTAAATCCGGTCCCCATTTGGCTATATCTTTGGTGTTAAGTCGTTTTTTGTCGCTATCCGTTATTTTCATTTTTGTTATTCTTTTTCGTTCAAATTCGATAGGGCATCCAGGTCTTTTATGGATTCCCCCAGATGTTTTTTCGCGTGTTCCAACCCTGCATTTATGGCGGATTGCTTCTTTTCGAAGGTTTCTATATTATTTAATACAACCTGGCTGCGTCTTTTTGTTTCTGCTGTAAGCTGCTTTATATCTCTTGTTGCCTTTTCCCTTTCTT
>CAZFVM010000118.1:0-4331 GCA_964522305.1 uncultured Oscillospiraceae bacterium | reverse complement strand
GGACCTTTCGTTCATTACCATTGCTCTGGAACCCGGGTTCATAATAATTGCTATTTTTTCCATTTTGAAATCCTTTTATTTATTAAAATATTTTGAGTATCCGTTTTCGTTAAAAAGCAAGCCGCTGTCTTTGTAAAAATAACCGTCCAGCTCGAACACGCCATCGGAGCCTTCACTGTACTCCACCCCTTGGGGTAGCAATGTCTTTAGATAATCCCAGTTTTGATAGTTTTGGTCTCCATTGATCTCGACGCAACCTACCTTCATACCGGGGAGAGAGGCTATTCTTGCTGAGAATTGTTTGTTTAACTCCGCCAGCAACGGGTTGACTGTCAAATCTGCACATAGGCATCCAACCCCATACTCCTGTGCCACCGCTGCCATCTCAAAAGAAACCGACATGGTCTTTGCGATAGGCTTTAGCGCAATAGCTTTATAACCCATAGAGATACGCTTTTGTACATCCTCTACCCCGTGGGCGGACTCGTCGGCGGTTATTGCCACCGGCAAATCCCCGACGTCAATCTCTGCTGACTGGTCAAAAGGCTCTTCCAACAATACAATTTGGTCTAAAGCGTTTATCCCTTGGGCATAATCCAACAGTTGGGTCAACCTATCCTTTGAATCGTATCTGCCGTTGGCATCTAAATAATATAGTACTTTACCTGTATCTGTATACTCGGTGTGATAATTCTTTGCTATCTCGTGGATTTGGGAAAGGCGGTTCTTGTCCCACTCAACCATATCCCTCATATCTTCTTCTAAGGTACCGGCTTTGCCCGAAGAATGTCCTATCTTGATCTTTAGCAAAAAGTTGCCCTTGTCGAGTATATCTTTTATTTGTTCTTGTGTAACCGCATAGCTTATCAAAGGGATATGCGCAAGTTTTTTGTGGCGATGGGACAAGGCGGGTATGGCTATATCGGGAATAATCCCGTCAAAGGAATCAATATTGTTTTCCTTTGCGTATAGTGCCCACAAAGCATAGTCCACTCCGACTAATGCGTTCTTTACAAAGGTTTCTGCCACCGCTTTTCCGCATATATTGTTTGCATAATCGGTGAGGTTTTGTTTTAGGTAGGTTGTAAGCTCCATGGGGCTATAGTAAGAAACCCCTTCCAAAATCTTTAGTGCTCGGTTTGTCACAAGCATCATCATGGCGTTGGAGGATGCAGGAGGGTTGCCGGCAAAAACTTCGGCGTCCGACCAAAGCACACTCTGAACTCCCGGATAATAGGCCTTGGCGTTGTCGCTTGTAAGACTGACCACCACCTGCCATAGTTCGTCAAGATGCCTGCCCTTAAACCCGAAAGGGGCGGTCAAGGGCTCTCGTACGAATTCCAAACTTCCCTGCCTTATGGTAATTTTGTTCTTATTCAATTTCTAATACCTCGATTGCTCTCTCCGGTACAAAGCCGGAGACTGGCTTTTTGTATCTCAAAAGTTCTCTTACAAAACCGCTGCTGATAAAGTAATGGTCGGGCTTAGTAGGTAACAAAACAGTCTCTACTTCCGCCAAGGTTTTGTTTATATCATGCATCATCTTTTCGTATTCGAAGTCTAATGTGTTCCTTACCCCTCTGATAATAACCGGGTTGTCTACCCTTCCGACGAAATCCGCCAACAAGCCCTCCCACAAAACCACGCTTACCTTACTGCTGTCCGGGAAACAAGCCTTTACCGCAGCGAATCTCTCCTGTGGGGTAAACATGGTGGTCTTGTCAGAGTTGTTCAAAACAACTACTGTTATGTTCTCGAATAGCTCGGCTGACCTTAGGATTAGATCCTGATGCCCGACGGTAATGGGATCAAAGGTGCCGGTGATAATACCTGTCCTCATAATATGACCTCCTATCGCGAATGTTTTATAATTGTCACATATGTGTTGCCGTATCTGTATACCTTGCCTTCCATACCTTCGGGGATGGCGGGTATCCCTTCCTTGGGGCTTTCACACACTATCTTTGCGTTATCACTCAGAACATCGGCATCTAAAACTGCAGTTATTACCTCGTCTAAATAACCCTGAGAATAGGGAGGGTCTAAGAAGACTATGTCATATTGTACTGCGCCTTTGTTTTTTTGAAGATAGTCCTTCCAGTCACCCAATAAAACGGTGCATCTGTCCTGTAGCTTAGTTTTTTGGGAGTTTTGTTTGATTATTTCTACACATGTGCGTTGGTTGTCAAGTATGGTGGCGCTCGCGGCTCCCCTCGACAAAGCTTCCAGCCCAAGCTGACCGGACCCTCCAAACAGCTCCAACACTCTCTTGTCCGGAATATCAAAATGCAGAGCTGAGAAAATAGCTTCTTTTACCCTTTCTGCCGTAGGTCTGGTCTCTTGCCCCGGAGGGGTGTTTAGCCTGACGCCTCTTGCTGTACCTGTTATTATTCTCATATCAATCATCCCTCAAAAAATTATAAATGTCAACCGCTAATTTTGCGGGTATGCCTTTTACTTTCTCGATATCCGTCACCATAGCCGCTTTTAGATTTTCGAGGGTCCCGAAATGCTCTAAAAGTGCTTTTGCCTTTGACGGACCTATCCCTTTTATTTCGGTCAAAAAGCTCTTTTTGACCGTCTTACGGCGCCTTATATCCATCCGCGCAAGAGCGTATCTGTGGACCTCTTCTTGAATCTTGTATACAAACACAAATATATCTTGTCGCTTGTTTAGAGAAAGTTGGCCTTGGTCATCAATCAATGTACGGGTCTTATGATATTCGTCCTTGACCATTCCAAATACCGGTATGGAAAGACCGTGGTTTTGCAGCACCTGATTTGCCACAGAGACCTGCCCTACCCCTCCGTCCATAAAAATCAAGTCAGGGTACTCCCAGCCCGGTTCATCGGTCTTGTGGGAGAATCGTCGATTTAAAGCCTCCCGCAAGGCACCGTAATCATCCATACCTTGGACACCTTTGATATTAAAGGAGCGATAATGTCTCTTGGCAAACCGTCCGTTCTTTAACACGATCATCCCACAGGTTGTATCTTCGACACCGTTGTTTGACACATCGTATGCTTCTATTCGCTCCGGTATTATCTCCAGTCTTAAAAAACCGGAAAGGGACACTAAAAAGTCGTTTTGTCTCTCTTGTTTTGCTCTGTTTAGCAGCAGCAGTTGTTTTGCGTTGTCCTTTGCAGTCTCGGCAAGCGCCCTCATCCTGCCTTTTTGCGGTATCTTTAAGTCCACACTATATCCTGCCTCGGAGTGCAACCAGCTTATAATCAAATCCCTGTCTTCTGACAGAACCTCGTAGTTTGTGTAAATCCTGCGAGGGACAAATCTTCTCAATTGATAAAACCGACTCATAAAAGTTATTATGGCACCGGAATCAAAAATCTCGTCTGCATTAAAAAAGAAGGTTTCTCTGTCAATAATCGCCCCGCGACGTACAAACAAAACGGTGATTGCGCTGCCTAAGTCATCCTCGTAATAGCCAAAAATATCTGCTTCCACATCGGGAGGCGCCACGATTTGTTGCTTGTCGCCTATTGCCTTTACTGCCTTAATACGGTCCCTGTATCTCCCTGCTTGTTCGTAGAGTTGGTCTTCTGCAGCTGTGTGCATCTTATCTTCGAGACTCCGAGTCAGGGAAGAATAATCCCCTTTCAAAAAATCTAAAGCTTCTTCTACAAGTGCGTTGTACTCTTCAAGGGTGATAGCACCGGGGATGCAGGGGGCTATACATTGATTGATGTGATAACTGAGACAGGGACGCTCCTTGCCTATTTCCTCGGGGAACTTGCGGTTACAGGTAGGCAACAAAAAAGTCTTGTTGACGGTTTCTACTATATTCTTAGCCACTCCCACCGAAGAAAAGGGCCCGAAATATCTATCCTTATCGTTGCTTCTTCTATGGCAGAAAGTTATCTTTGGATAAGGCTCGTTCGTCACCCGGATGTATGGGTAAGAAAGACTGTCTTTGAGTTTTACATTATATCTGGGAGAATGCTGTTTTATAAATTGATTCTCTAATAACAATGCCTCCAGCTCGGTCTTTGTGAAGTAGACCTCGAAGTCGTGTACCGACTGCAACATCCTGTTTGTCTTTGGATATGGATGATCTCCGGGGGCAAAATAACTTGAAACGCGATTCTTTAGGACCTTGCTTTTGCCCACATAGATGACCTTCCCGGACTTGCTCTTTATAAGATACACTCCGGGGCTCATAGGCAGAGTTCTTGCTTTTTCCAGTAATTGTTCTTTGTTCATCTTTGGTTCCTAAAAAATGTTTTGATAATAAAACTGCCTCGAACTCATATTAAAAGATGAGCCCAAAGCTAGTTAATAAACGTATAAAATTAAAAATCACCACATTTATACC
>CAZFVM010000117.1:0-4355 GCA_964522305.1 uncultured Oscillospiraceae bacterium | reverse complement strand
GAGAACGAGGTAGCGGTCTGGCCAAAGAACTGTGTCAACTATACCACAAAGACCCAGTTTTTGTTTCGCATCAACAAAGGAGTGCTTGATATCTCCAACGACTACGACCTCAACCGCTACACCCCCGAGGACAGCCGTCCCATACCTTTTACAAGGATGATATATATAGGAGACGGTTACACGGATGTCCCCTGTATGAAGCTGGTAAAGTCCGGAGGAGGGTGTTCCATAGCCGTTTATACTAAAGAATCCCTGCCGAGAGCTCGAGACTTACTTTTAGAAGGCAGGGTCAACCACATATCTCTCGCAGACTATAATAAGGACAAAGAGCTATATGAGATTGTATGCGATTGTATTTCCCGCATGATATAAGACTTAGACAAAGAGAGGAGTCAAATGATAACAATAACCGGCAAACATAATACCGCAATATGCTTTTGCGAAGAACTTGAAGACACCGCTAGAGCTCAGATAACCGCCCTATGCGACCGAGAGGAGTTTTCCGACAGCAAGATTAGGATCATGCCGGATGTTCATGCCGGGATGGGTTGTACCATAGGCACCACCATGACAATTACCGATAAGGTGGTTCCGGGAATAGTAGGAGTTGACATCGGCTGCGGCATGGAGACCGTGCGACTTTTAGACAAAGACTTGGATTTCGCCTTTTTGGACAGAATAATTCGGGCACAGATTCCCTCCGGCAGGTCGATTCGCAACTCCCATCACACCTACAACAGCGAAATAGACTTAGAGTCTCTAAGATGCAAAGGCTCGGTGAACTTAAGCCGTGCTCGGCTTAGCATCGGAACCTTAGGAGGGGGAAACCACTTTATTGAGGTTGGGCGCTCCGAAGAAGGGGATTTGTATTTGGTGGTCCACTCCGGAAGCAGACACTTGGGTAATGAGGTCGCCACTCTTTACCAGAATTTGGCAATCAAACAGGTAAAGGCAAAGGAGAAGGAGAGCACAGGCAAGAAGTCCAACCTACCCCGGGAATTATCCTATGTTTCCGGGCAGTTGTTCGAGGACTACCTCCACGACATGAAGCTAATACAGCGTTTCGCTACCCTCAACCGCAAGGCGATGGTACAGATTATCTTGAGCGAAGGGGGACTAAGAGAGGCAGAGCGGTTCACCACCATACACAACTATATAGATACCGACACCATGATATTAAGGAAAGGAGCAGTGTCGTCAAACGCAGGGGAGTTGCTTTTGGTTCCCATGAATATGCGGGACGGCAGTATAATCTGTGTGGGTAAGGGCAATCCGGATTGGAACTATTCCGCTCCCCACGGAGCAGGCAGGATAATGAGCAGAAGACAGGCTTTTGCCACCCTCTCCATGGACAAATATAAGAAAGAGATGAAGCACATATACTCCACCAGCATTAATCGGGATACATTGGACGAAGCACCCATGGCATACAAGCCCATGGAAAGCATAATCCGTCAAATCCGTCCCACTGCCACCATAAAGCACAGACTTACCCCTGTTTATAATTTCAAGGCAAAGGACTAAAAAAACATCAACAAACATACAACATAAATAGCAAGGCAATAACAACGGGACCCGATTTAAAGGTCCCGTTATAATTATTTTTTCGGTCAAGTTATTTGGCGGATTTTTTATTTGCCCGAATATTCCCCTATAATCCGATTGACTTCGTTTCGCAGGGATTTCAGACCATCTGACCCTTTGGGATAAACTTTAAAGGAAAAGTCTTCTCCTAATTTTTCATCAATGAGCTCCTCCACCCGTTCCCGTCCCACCAAGGATTCCAAGAGCTCCAACGCCCGTATGTCCTGCAGCCCTTCATAAAAGACAATTTGTCTCAAAGAGGGGATAGGTCCGTCCTCTCCGGGATAAACAATAAAAGGGTCTCCCCCGGGGAAGGCAAGTCCCGCATCGTTGGTAACATAAGGGTTTACAAGTCCCTTGGAGTGTTGGAGGAAGTAAAAGTTGAACCCCCACTGCAAGAACCCGGTTATCTTATGCTTATATAGCTGCACCCCGAGTATACGGGTACGCAGCCCCGGCATGGCTATCATCCTGTTGCTTACCTGATTGGTCTCACCACAACAATAATAAGCCCACAAATCAGGTACTCCGACTTCAATAAAGGGTTCGATATGGTATATGGAGGGGATAGGGGAGGTAATCAACCCCAAGTTATAAAACTCTATGTTAGACAAAGCATCAATAACATTACAATCCTCGAGCAAGTCACTGATACTGTCCCGCGCCCCCTTGTAGGACTCCAGGGCTGCCAAGGCAGGTTCGTCGGATATATGAAAGTAAGAAGCTTTCAATATTCCTTCCTCGGTCAAGAACTCTTTTAGCTCGGGGATAAACTGCCTCAAAAAGGTGGTGTATTCCGGAGATACCGAGTCGGTCTCCCAGCCAAAAATCTTTTTTATCTCCCCGTCTACCGTTGCCACTACCTTCGGAGCATGGGCGGCACCCCACTGGGTAAACAGATGGGACATCTCAAAGTATTCCATCCCCACTCGACGTGCCAAGTCCAGATACCGTTTGAGTTTGTCAAACCCAAAGACATATTCGCCTTCCACCACCGACACCGCAACCAATTGAGTGGTGGGACGCTCACCCCCGACAGCCGTATCCAGAGGCGGGGTGAACAAGGGCACATATATCATGTTTATTCCATATCGATAAGCGCTCTCCATATAAGCTTTTATCAAGTCCCAATGCTCTTCACCAAAGATTTCCACATTGTGATACAACGCAATACAATCGTTATGGAACCATTCGGTATGTATAAGTTTTTGTTTTGGTATTACGGCACCGATAACTTCCAAAACAAACTCGGTGGTGGCCAAGACCTCCGACGGGTTTTGTCGGTCGGCCATGTGCATTTTTATCTTGTAATCCCCCGGGGCGATATCAACGGGAATAGTTATCTCAACCCAAACTCCCCGCCACTGAGTACCCGCAAGATTAATATGACCTTCTTCCAAAGGGTACAAAGGGTCGGGGTACAACCCGGGCTTGCCTTCCCTAAGGAAATATTTGTCCGAGTGATAATAGCGGGGGAACTGCACCGGCACATGGCCAATCTCATACAACCGCACATGCTCTTTCAGGTCCGACTCTTGCCATATCACCGCTTCCAGTCGCTCTCCCCGCTCCGGGGACAGCACCCATTGGAAGCTGACAGTCTCCCCGAGCAGCCCGCTCGATTTGTCATAATCAAGCCAACAAGGCTGTTCATCGAGAAACACTTTATTCAAAGAGCTTACAAGCTTATGTTTTATTGTCATTTGTTTTCCGTTTCTGTTTCATTTTTATCGGTTTGCCAAGGCAGAGCTTGCTTTTTCTTTCTTTTCTTTCTGTTTTTCAAAACAAAGAACAACACAACCCCGGCAATCAAAATCAAGGGTAGTGCCGAGACAATCAAAATTATCAGCCACTGGAGTATTGAAACAATGACATTAACAACAGAAGTAAACCCGTTTTTAATCAAAGTTCCCATGTCTTTAAAGGACAAGGCAGACCAGTCCACTTCCTTTTTTGGCTTTAACGGGTCATCTATTTCATTGATGGTTATTCTCAAGGACGACTCATCGACCTGACTCTCCCAAAGTTTTAGCATACCTTCATATGCTTCTATGTCCTCGGTTAAGGCGTTTATTTCGCTTTGGATAGACAAGATTTCCTGTACATTATCGGCTTTTTCCAGCATCCTGTAATAACTGTCTAAGGAGTGGCGTTTTGTTTCCAACCGGGTTTTGTAGTCATGGTATTTGTCGGTTATATCTTCGCTGGACAGATTTTTGTTTATGACCGTGGCAAGAGTCCCTGCGTAGTCCATCACGTCTCCCAAATGATCGGCTTTAACCTTTATCACAAGATTTATGGTGAGATGATCGTTTCTCATAAAAGTCTCGTTAGAAAACTCATACCCGCCCTTCGACTCTACAAAACTAATCAAATCATTATAAGTTTCTTCTACATCCTTGGATTCCAGATCCATTCGTCCGTTTCTGATTATTTTGCGTTGACTATTCGCAATTTCGGTAGTTGTAGTTCCCGGTGCAACCTCCTCGGCAAGACCGTTTTTCCGATTCTCGTCGCTTTCATACGCAGCACTACACCCTGCGAATACTAGCAGGAGTATGGACACAATAATCAAAAGTACAAAGCTCTTCCTTTTCATTTTAACCTCCATATAATTTGCAATTAAATACACAATCTTTTTTATCCTTACACCTCAGGCTTTTTTTCTATCACCTTCACACCAAACCCGACACCGGTCTTTTTGCCGGATTCCAAAAGGTTGGCGAACCCCCTGCGCAAAGCGTTGTCCCGGGGCAATCGGGCCAAAGGCT
>CAZFVM010000116.1:0-4356 GCA_964522305.1 uncultured Oscillospiraceae bacterium | reverse complement strand
CGGAATAAATTGCGAGCTTTCCCTGCAGTATGAGAACGAATGGCAACTATCGGTTTTTGATGAGGAATACGCCTCTCCCGAGTGGTTGGACCGAGGGGTAATTTATCATATCTTTGTTGATAGGTTTGCAAAGAGTGGGGATGAGTATCGGCGAGAAGACGCGATATATTTACAAGGATGGGACAACACGATTCCCGAGTTTCCAAAGAGGGTTGGGGACACTTATACCAACAACAGTTTCTTTGGGGGGAATTTTACGGGAATAATTAAAAAGCTGGATTATTTGAAGGACTTGGGAGTTTCCTGCATCTATCTGAGCCCCATATCCAAAGCGTTTTCCAATCATAAATACGATGTGGGAGATTACCTTCAGACAGACCCGAGCTTCGGCGGAGACGAAGGTCTTGCGGAGCTTATTACCAAAGCCGGGGCAAAGGGAATAAAGATAATCCTAGACGGAGTTTTTAATCATGTCGGAGACGACAGCAGGTATTTCAACAAATACGGCAAATACCCGAACAAAGGAGCATTTCAATCCAAGGATTCATCCTATTATCCCTGGTTTCACTTTAGCAACTTTCCTCACAAATACGACAGCTGGTGGGGGATTACTAACCTGCCAAAGATAAAGTCCGATTGTTTAGAATATCAGGATTTTATTTGTGACAAGGTAATTCCCAAGTATATAAAAATGGGGGTCGCCGGTTGGCGACTGGATGTAGTAGATGAGTTAAGAGGCTCTTTTACCAAAAAAATAGCCAAGGCTATCAAAGATTACAAGTCGGATGCACTTTTGGTAGGAGAGGTTTGGGACAACGCTTCCAACAAAATCGCTTATGACGAACGCAAAGAATATTTGTTAGGCCAACAACTAGATTCGGTTACCAATTATCCAATAAAAGACGGGATTATCCGTTATCTGTTAAGCAAAGACGCAAGGGAATTAAAGTTGACTGTTCAAACTTTATACGAGCATTATCCCGACCACAAGTTACAATACCTGATGAATATAATAGGCACCCACGACACCGAAAGAATTTTGACGGTCTTGTCGGGGAGGGATAAGAAGGGTAAGAGCAATACCGAATTGGCATATGATAAACTGAGCACAGAGGAAAGGGAAAGAGCGGGGAAGTTACTGAAACTGGCTTATATGATATTGGCATTTTTACCGGGGGTTCCCTGTATATATTACGGAGACGAGGCAGGAATGGAGGGCTGGCACGATCCATTTAATCGACGTCCTTTTCCCTGGAACAATATAGATATGAGCTTGCTTGATTGGTTTAAGACGGTAAATCGTATACGATTGGCAGAGAAGTTTTCGTGTTATACGGATTTTATAATATATAATACCGAAGACAGTGTCTTTGTCGCTGAAAAGAAAATTAACTCAAACAAGCTTTTTGTTTGCATAAATATGTCGGACAAAACACTTATGCTTGAAGATATCTTAACACCTATTGACAAATGTTGCGAAATCGTGTATAACAATCTTGAGATTCCACCCGAAAGCGGAGGATTGTTCAAGAAAACGGAGAACATATGGCACAGGTTATTAACCTCGTAGAGGGCTTAAAGTATTTAGGTATAACAGAAGGGGATACTCTTCTGGTCCATTCCTCCCTCAAGTCCTTGGGCGGACCCGGACCTGACGAGGTTATCAATGCATTGGTTGAAGTTTTGGGTCAGGCGGGCACTTTAGTTATGCCTGCTCTCAGTTACGAATATGTGGGCAAGCACAATAAAGTCTTCGATTATAAGAATACTCCGTCTAATGTAGGGTTAATACCCGAGTATTTCAGGACAACTATAAAGAGTGTGTTGCGTAGCATGTCACCCACTCACTCCTGCTGTGCTTTGGGCAAACACGCTGATTTTATAACAAAAGGACATATATTAGACAACACCCCCTGTGGAAGCAACTCTCCCTTTTTCAGACTCAAGACCTTGAAAGGTAAAGTTTTGTTTATTGGGTGCGGACTAAGGCCCAACACCTCTATGCACGGGGTAGAAGAGCTGTATCGACCGGATTATTTGTTTGGAGACTCTTATGATTATCATATGACAGATAGCTCGGGCAACTCTTTTGTTCATTCCTGTGCTTCCCACAATTTCAAAGGCGTAACCCAAAGATATGACCGTCTGGAGGGTCTTTTAGAAAAAGACAAGGACCTATTTACGGGATATGTGGGTGATGCCTTTTGCTATTTGATTGACATTGATTCCATGTGGAAAAAGGCGGGGGATGCTTATTCCATCAACCCGCATTACTTTATTGATTTGAATTAAGCTTTTTTATTTAGATTAAAACATATTGTTTTTTAACAAAATTATATTCGGAGGATTTATTTTGGATACTACTTTTAAAAATATTTGCAAAGAATTTAATTTGAAAGGAGTTTATATCGATTACAAGGTTATAAAAGCCGGTAATATAAACGATACATATATAATAACCAATAAGCTAAACGGCGGTGAGATTAATTACATCGTCCAAAGGGTTAACACCGTTGTTTTTAACGAGCCTCACAAGATAGCAAGTAATGTTATGAAAATAACAACCCATATACAAAAACGCCTAAAGGAAGAGGGAGACAAGAATCTAAAACGCAAAGTTTTGCGTATGTACAAGACAAAATCCGGCGAAATGTTTTACAATGGCATAAATGGTGATAGTTGGCGGGTTTTGTCTTATATATTTGATTCTGTTAATTACAATCAAGTGGATAACAGGATTCTCCAAAACGCAGGCTCGGCTTTCGGGACCTTTCAGCGGCTTCTCAGCGATTTCCCCGCCGAGGTATTGCATATAACAATTCCGGACTTCCACAATACTGAAAAGCGCTTTCGCGCTTTGTTCGAAACAGCACAAAAAGACCCTGTAGGACGAAGGAAGGAAGTCGAGGGAGAACTGGAGTATCTTAAGAGTAAAGAAGAATGCTCTTTGCTCTTTAATCGTTTGTTAGAAGAAGGAAAAGTCTTTTATCGAGTTACCCACAACGATACAAAATGCAACAATGTTATGTTTGATATAAAAACCGGGGAGCCTTTAGCGGTTATTGATTTGGACACTGTCATGCCCGGATTTGTTGCCCATGACTTCGGGGATGCTATTCGTTTCGCAGCGAACAATGCTGAGGAAGATGAGGAAGATTTATCCAAGGTCTTTTTGGACTTATCTAAGTTCGAAAGTTTTGCAAAGGGTTTTATTCCGCCTATTAAGGATCTTATTACAAAGACCGAATACGACACTTTAGCAGATGGGGTCTTGGTTATGACCTTAGAATTAGCTAGCAGATTTTTGACGGATTATCTAAATGGAGATAAGTATTTCAAAGTCAAAAAGCCAAAGCACAATTTAGTGCGTGCTTTGTGTCAAATCCAATTGGCAAAAGACATAGAACAAAAAATGCCCGAAATGCGAAGAATAATGGATTCGCTTTGCTATTAATTCCTATTTAGCTTCGCTTTATGTTAAGGACAATTTTCGTGTTTGTTAACAAAGCCCTTGACATTGTTTTCGATTTAGTATAATATCCTTATTACATCATTAAAGTTCTCTATATGTTATAAACGGGACTTTTCTTCGTAAAACGTTTTTAATTTTTATTTTCTTCGGGCGGTGAATAGTTGTATTTCAAAACCCATGTACTCCTTGACAAAACCAACGTCAACAACTCTGCAGGCAAGACCGAAAAAGAATATATAATCGATGCGAGGTCAGGGGATACCAATGCCTTCGAAAGATTGACTGCCAAGTATATTAATCTTCTACGGTGGTATGTTAATAGTCTGGATTTACCGAGTTCCGAGACCGATGACCTTATACAAGAAGGATTAATCGGGCTGTTAAAAGCAGTACGCAGTTATGACGGTGTATCCTCAGCTTTTTCCACTTATGCCTTTCACTGCATGAAAAACAGCATAATCTCTGCTGTCAGGAAGTATCAAAAGTATCGAGTTTCTATAAATTATCAAGAAAACATTGATTTGTTGGATACAGATACAACCGCTACACCGGAGTCGGTTTATCTTAACAAAGAAAATTTAAATTTGATTTATAATAGACTGCATTCCCATCTTTCTGATTATGAGTTGACAGTTTTCGATCTTTATCTCTCGGAACTATCTTATAAAGAGATTGGGGATACCTTGGATAAGGATGTCAAAAGCATAGGTAATGCTGTTTTTAGAATAAGACAAAAAATAAAACAGGTCATCGGCGAAGACAACTAAAGGGTTATTTTATACTGCTATTATTGCAATAAACCTTTGTAGCTTAAGAAAAGCTGTTGTGCATTTCTGACAGAGCCACTGACACAAATGTAGACACATGGCGGTTTGAGTCCGCCC
>CAZFVM010000115.1:0-4365 GCA_964522305.1 uncultured Oscillospiraceae bacterium | reverse complement strand
TTAGTAATGCAAATCATTTTTGTGGGTGTAGCTCAGTTGGTTAGAGCACTTGCTTGACATGCAAGGGGTCGTTGGTTCAAATCCATTCATACACACCAAAAAGACGAGCCATTGAGAGAAACCTCGGTTTCTTTCAATGGCTTTAACCTTTAATGGGTATATTTTTTTTGGTATAAAGCTAAGAGTGGATTTGAACCTTTTTAATTCCATTCATCCACACCGAAAAGCGCCACAGAGGTGGCTATGATAAATGATAAATTATGAATTATAGATTTTTGCACAAAAGCTTTTTCCAAGAGTTCTGCCTTTTTAGTGGCGACCTTGCGTTTTTGTTTTGGCAAATAATAACAGCAAAAAGGCAAAATAATTTGTAGACATTTGCTTTTTGCTGTGATATAATAGCACTGCTTTTAGATAACGAAGATAAGTAATCCGATCGTCTATGCGGGTATGATGTAGTGGTAGCGTATGACCTTCCCAAGGTTAATGTGTGGGTTCGATTCCCATTACCCGCTCCAAACAGAGTTTATATTCCGGGCAGGGCGCACTTTGTATAGGCAGGGTGCGTTTTTTTATGCCAACATGGTTGTAGATATGTTTGTCCTTCGTTGTTCTTTCCAAGCAATATTTGCTTTTTTTATAGGACAATCGGTTTATAATTTGCAATAAATATTTATCTTACCAATATCAGCTTATTTTGTTAGTAGATTGTTAGTGAGCTTTAGTATCATATTCGCCATTTCTTCCGGGGATTTGTCCATATCGTTATCCAGCCATTTTTGTATCAAGCCAATGCTTCCCGTCACAACAAAAGAATAGGAATATTCCGGATATCCCTCGGTGAAGGAGCTAAGATAAGCAGGGTCGTTAGCTATCAGCTCATGAGCAAACTCCATAATTTGCTTTTGGAATCTAAAGTCCCCCTTTTCACTCAGCAGCAGCTTGCATACCCGGGCATTATCCTTTATATATTGGAATATTTTGGCGACCATAGCTGTCCCTTTTTCTCCGACAAAGGTGGATTCCTTGGCGTATTCCATGATATTGTCCAATAGTTCCGCCTCTATTTTCCTCAGCAAGTCGTACTGGTCGTTATAGTGGGAATAAAAGGTAGTCCTGTTTATATCCGCCAACTCACACAACTCTTTAATGGTAATCGAAGAGATAGGTTTTACTTCCAGTAGTTCGATAAAACTATTTTTTATCATCATTTTGGTATAACGAACCCGTCTATTTTCTTTCACTACAGACCTCTTTTCCGCAAATCATACAAAAAACAAAAAAATGTTTAATACACGACAATTATCAAACATTTGATCATTGTAAAACCATCACAATGTCATTATACTATACATAAGGCGCAAAAACAACACGTTGTCTAATAACATAGTTTTCCGGGAGCATATTAGTGAAAAAGATTTTTGATTTTATAATAAAGCATAAGAGAATACAAGTAAGTGTGTTTATCGCACTGGCGGTTATATGCGGTATAATGATCCCGCTGGTCAAGACCAATTACAACATGGTAGATTATTTGCCCGAGGATGTCGGGTCTACCAAAGCACTGGAGATAATGAAGGAAGAGTTTGGCGGGGAGTTGCAAAACGCTCGGATAATGCTCGTGAACGTAACCTTTGAAGAAGTCATAGAGATAAAAAAAGAGATTTCAAAAATAGAAGGAGTTTTAAAGGTAGATTGGATTGACGATATGATCGATCTTTCCATGTTAGACCAACTGGATGAATTAGGTTTTGAGTTGGATTTATCCATGTTAGAGGCATATTACAAGGATAACACCGCGTTACTGGGAATAACCATAAAAAGCGGGCTGGAACAGCCGGCAACAGACGCCATATATACTCTTATCGGTGAAGAAAACGCCATGGATGGGCAAGCTCCAAACGACGCTTCGTTGCAGGATGCTTCAGTGGATGAAGTAATAAATGCTTTTATTATACTCATCCCGATTATTATAATTATCTTGATTTTGGCAACCTCATCCTGGATAGAACCTATCTTATACTTTATCACCATAGGTATTGCTGTAGTTATAAATATGGGTACCAACGCTTTCTTTGACGATATATCCTTTGTTACCTTGACAGTAAGCCCTATCCTGCAACTGGCAGTTTCCTTGGACTATGCTATCTTTTTGCTCAACAGCTTTAACGAATACAAACAAAAAATCAAGGACAAAAAAGAAGCCATGCGTATGGCGGTGCGCAAGTCAATCCCCACAGTAGCTGCCAGCGCCGCTACCACCGTCATTGGATTTTTAGCGTTGATTTTCATGCGTTTTAGATTGGGGACCGACCTCGGACTCAATCTGGTCAAAGGAGTATCCATAAGCTTTCTTTCGGTTATCTTTTTCTTACCCCCGTTGGCCCTGCTGTTTACAAATCTTTTGGACAAAACGCTCCACAAGCCTTTGATACCTTCTTTCAAGAAGGTAAGCGAGTTTTTGATTAAGATAAGAGTACCCTTTTTGATTTTAGCGTTGGCTATTGCGGTCCCTGCATTTATCGCTCAATCAAAGACAGATTTCTTTTATGGAGCGGGGGGGATAGCAGAGACCGCCAGACCGGGCAAGGACGCTATTAGGATAGAGGAAGTTTTCGGTAAAGAAAACAAGCTTGTACTTCTTATTCCTAAGGAAGAGATTAAGAGCGAATACACTCTAAGCCGTAATCTGTCAAAGATTCCCCACATAACCGGGGTCATGTCCTTTGTGACTGTGGTGGGCACAGATATCCCCGAGCGTCATGTCCCCGAAAGCATAGTCAGTCAATTTCGCTCCGAGAATTACACCAGAATCATATTAGACACCGATCTTTTAGAAGAAGGGGACGTGACCTTTGATACAATCGACAAGGTTAGGGACACTGTAGGGATAGAAGGCACGCTGATTGCCGGGCCAAGTGCCGCCCTATATGATATGAAGCAGACTATTACTGCAGATATGACCATAGTCAATCTTATTGCGATAATCGGTATTTTCTTAGTCTTACTTTTAACCTTTCGCTCCATTTCTTTGCCTTTCATTTTGGTATTTGTAATAGAAACGGCTATTTGGATAAATCTATCTGTGGCATATGTTTCCGGGAACAATCTAATGTTTATCGGTTACCTGATAATAAGTACGGTTCAGCTTGGGGCAACCATAGACTACGCCATACTATTGACTCATAATTATTTGCATATCCGTCCCAACTATGATAAGAAAGAAGCCATGAAAAGAGCTTTGTCCTCGGGTATTGCCGCTATATTGACTTCGGGAGGAATACTGGCATCCGCCGGATTTTCTTTGGCATTGACCTCCACCAATCCGGTTGTCTCAGAGATGGGATTGCTCCTTGGCAGAGGCACAATCTTGTCCTTTTTAATGGTTATCTTTGTCCTGCCCGCATTGTTATTACTCTTTGACAAGGCAATAATCAAGACGACAATAAACAACAAACCCAACAATAATAACTAATAAAAAGCTAAGCCCCCGAACAAATAAGTTATGGGGGTTTTATTATTATAGACTAAGATCTGATTCAAAATAACATCCCAACTTTATATTCGCATCTAATATTTCGGACCTGTACAATCTTGGGTTTTTGTGGTATTATAATAAGAGTTGACGAGGTCCTATAGCCGTTATTTTATAAGACGCCCAACTATTAACGCATACAAAGTTAAACTGAAAAACTTAATAGAAAGATAAAGAGATGACACAATTTAACGAATTAGGTATTATACCTCCAATTTTAAAAGCAGTCCAGGATCTGCAATATCAAAACCCCACAGAAATTCAGAGTACTGCAATCCCCACCATATTAAAGAATCAAGACTTGGTTGTTGTTTCCAAGACGGGAAGCGGCAAGACCGCCGTTTTTGGAATTCCCCTTTTACAGATGACCGATCCTAATATCGTCGAGCCCCAGGCTTTGGTATTGACCCCAACCAGGGAGTTGGCAGTTCAGGTAAACGGTGATATCCAAAAACTGGCAAAGTATTTAGACCATAAGACGGTTGCCGTATATGGTAAGCATAACATGAACACCGAAGTCCGGGATATCGAAAAGGGAGTTCAGATTATAGTAGGCACCCCGGGCAGAGTTTATGATCATATAACCCGCAACACAATTAATACAAAGAGTATAAAATACTTGGTATTAGACGAAGCAGACAGAATGTTGGATATGGGGTTTATTATCCAGGTTCGCAAAATCATGAGATATTTGAACAAGCAGAGAACCACTCTATTGTTTTCTGCCACCTTCCCAACAGAGATTAGACGGCTTTCCGAGTCTTATATGAACAATCCCGAATATATAGAAATCGAGTCCGAGACAAAGACAGTAGATACCATAAAGCAGG
>CAZFVM010000114.1:0-4484 GCA_964522305.1 uncultured Oscillospiraceae bacterium | reverse complement strand
CATGATAGTTAAAATGGTGAATTTGGTAAGTGAACAGGGAAATTACTGGATGGCAAACAACTTTATATGGGGATGGTTGTTGATACCTGTCTTTGCCCTTGGTGAGGTTATAAAAAGCGATTGTAAAACCGGATATAAAAAAGAAAACACAAAAATCTATTATGCAGTAACAGGTGTTATTGTTATGCTGTGGGGAGTGAGTATCCCTGGGTGGAAATGGTTTTTTGGCACTGTTTATAACTACCCGGAGCCAAACAGAATTTTTGATATTGTAATAAAATTACTGCCTTTTTATGTGTTTTATGGCTTATCGGTGATTATTGACAGCTTGTTCTATGGGCTGGGCAAAACCATCTATAACTTTGTAAACTCGTTGATTATTAATTTGGGTTATTATGGTTTGTTTTATGTCTTGTATCTAACCGATACAATTACTTTTAATATGGATACAATAATCATTATGTTTGGACTGGGTATGGTTTTTCACTGGATTGTATCAGTCTTTATGAAAAAGAATCTGGTGAGAAAGCGGTTTTCACCGGCATAACTATAGAATTTAAACTACGACAAGTGAAATGTGGAGGTATGAGATATTGAAAATGAAAAAAGCGTTATCTTTGCTCTTGTCCATAATAGTAATATCTCTGTTTTTGTCTGTCTTTCTCCCTTGTTGTTTGGCATCTTCTTCGGAGGATAGCGGTTTGTTCTATGTGGATGTGACGGTGCGGAACAATTATTATGAGAAGCAGCCCATAGTTGGGATCGGCTGGAATGATAACTGGTTCTTTGTCCCGGGAAGTGAGTTTAATATCGAACTTGCAAAGACCTCGGTAGTGCTTTCCGGAGTTGCCTTTGGCAAATCAGAGACTGTGGCTGCCTTGGAGGGGTTGGGGTTTGACTCGATTTATCAACATTATCCCACGCCTACCCCACAGGAAAACGACACTATCTCCTATACCCTGGGCCATAAATATATCACCGCCGGCGACAAGACAAAATGCTTGATTGCCATAGTAACAATGTATACCACCAACTATGAGTGGTATAGTAACTTCAATGTAGGACCCGAGGACGACCATCTCGGGTTTTGCCTTGCAACGCAAGAGCTGTATGAAGGGCTTTGTGATTATATTGTTAGTCAAAACATTAATGAAGAAGAGCTTTGCTTTTATATGAACGGACATAGCAGGGGAGCGGCGGTTGCCAATCTATTGGGAGCCAGGCTTATTGACGGAGATGTGCTGTTGCCCGTGGATAAAGATAATATCTACTGCTACACCTCCGGGACACCCACGGTGTCAAAAAACGGGAAGCGGGAAGGGTATGAAAGCATCTTTAACATAATAACCGTAGAGGATGTTATCACCCGTGTGCCCTTGTCGGATTGGGGGTTTTATCGCTATGGTACGGATGTTACCCTACCCTGCAGGAGCTTTGCCGACCTTGAGGTCTTTGATGACCGCTACGCTGTTATGAAGGCAACCTATGCCGATATTACCGAAGAAGAGTACCACGGGTTTGACGGATGCAGGAATGTGGACCGTACCTTGAATAACCTGTTCTTGGCTGCCCCTGACCAAGCCGAGTATTCCCGAATGTACGAAGACTTAAATGGGCTAATTTCCTTCGATGATATAATAGGAATGCTCGGAGGTGACGGGCCCGTCGGCTCGTCGGTGGGATGGTTGCTGGATATTGTGCTAAAGCTACCCAAACAGTTTTTGAAGGTGGGGTTGTTCTTTACCGAGGAGAACCACAAAATCATATCCTGCCACTCTAATGCCGCTTATTATTGCTGGCTTGACGCTGTCCATGAGTCCGAACTGCTGTTTGGCGATGAGTCTGCGGATTTTTGGCGGTTAAGTTTTAAAGGCTCGGCGGGTGTCAGAATATTTGATAGTAATCAAGAGTTGTTGTATTATATAACCGGAGGAGATACTTTGACCGATGGACCTGCGGTCTACTCGGAGAGGGACACCCTTACCATTGAATTGCCTGCCGGGCAAGTATATGGAATAACCATCGACACCGCGGTTGAAAAGTTTGAATATATTATAGAGCAGAATGTTGTTCGCGGCGGTGAAGTAACCACAATAAATAAAATGAAATATGGGCCCTTTGCTTCTATATTAAATGCCAGAGGCAGCATTACCTTGGGAGCGAAATTCGGTCAGCCGGAAAAGTCGCTTTGGGCTTTGGATATTGAAGGAAACTTCTTGCAGTATTATTCCGCGGGGCAAAATTGGTCAAATCAAGCGGATATTGAGTCAATAGATAGCATGGATGAGGATGGTCGAGACAAGGAACTTCCGGTGCTCTTGATTTTGGGATTATCTTTTGTCCTTATATCGGTCTTTGGGGTGTGGTACAGAGCCCGAGCCAACAAGAAATAACATAAATATTTTGTAATAACATCACGAGATAAGAGACCCTACTTAGTATTGACTATTTGATGATAATGGAGCAGGGTATGAAAAAATGGGTTAAATATGTGGTTATTGTCCTGATGCTTGTTGCCTTGGACCAAGGTGGCAAACTCTTGGTGGACAAATACTTTGTGCCCGGTGAGGACTTGTCCAAAGTCTTTGATACAGTTCATATCCACCCTGTTATCAACGATGAAAACATTACAAATATGAAAGCGAAATCCTTGGAAACGGGAAAGAGTGTTGGCTATTATCTGCTACTTGATACCCTTGAACGGATAGGGCTGGTAGGAGCTATGGTAGCGGCGGTGATACTGATACTGAGAGTGTCTGAGAAAAGAGGGCTGAAATCATATCCTGTCTTGGGAAAAGCGATAATATTACTTAGCATTGCCGTAGGTGTATGTGGGATTCTTGACACTGTAGTCTGGCGGGGTACCCTGGACTTTATCTGCGTGTGTTGGAAGAGTGTAGATAGCTCGGGTATGGAAATTATTATACATAAGTCTGCGGATATAAAGGATTTTTATCTGGATGCCATGATTTTGCCTACTATCGGCTTTTTTATAGTCTTCGTATTTAGATATTTGAGGAGCCGCTGAGTTTGGTTTTTGCGCTTTGTTTGGAGGTAATTTGATGCGAGACAAAGAACTGCTTGAGTTTTTTGCCGGGCTTGACAGAAAGGTTTTTCTGGACAACAAATATAAGCCTATGGCACATCAAGATTCCCCTTTGCCCATCGGGTTTGGTCAGACTATATCTCAGCCCACTTTGGTGGCAGAGATGACCAGGCTTCTTGAGCTTGAAAAAACCGACAAGGTGCTGGAGATTGGGACCGGATCGGGATATCAAACAGCTTTTTTGGCTTTTTTTGCCCGGGAAGTGTATACCGTGGAGCGAATTCAAGAGTTGTCGGAATCGGCACAGGTTGCACTGCAATCCTTTGGCTATAATAATATAAAATACAAAGTAGCTGACGGGAGCTTTGGCTGGGAGGAGTATGCTCCTTTTGATAAAATAATCATAACCGCTGCCGCAGGGAAACTCCCGGAAAAAATCCTGTCCCAACTGGCAAGCCCGGGTATAATGGTGGCTCCGGTGGGACCTAAAAACTTCCAGGACTTGCTCACGATAAAAAAAGACGAAGCAGGCAGAGTTGTAAAGGAATCTGTGGGAGCCGTAAGGTTTGTAGAACTGATAGGCGAATACGGGTTTTGAGATTGGCTTTAATCTGAAATAAAAAAAATAAAATAAAAGGAATTTTGTAAAGGAATATGAAAAACACTTTTGTCTTAAAACTGATGGAAAAATTAGAGTTTCACGAGGATGCGATTCCTGCAATGGAGGAAGTTGAAAGGACTTTAAAAACCAAAGGCGTCGACCAAGAGCTTGAGGCTCATATCACAGAGTTTATGGGAGATGTGGGAAAGTTAAAGGGTATACTGGAAACCCTGGACAATCTGGCGAAGGAAATCGGGATAAACAATTATTCATTGCATCTTTGGTTCTTGCTATCTTGTACCCCAAAGCTGTATGAGAAGTATATGGAAAATGGAATCGATACTGAGATTTTTTATAACTCTATGCATGACCTGAAGGTAAAATCCGATGAGTGCATGGAAAACAAGGGCGTCTGGGGTACCTTCGTAGCTTTTTGGTATGACAGATTTTTTAATCTGACGCGGTTTGGGCTGGGTCGATTCCAGTTCGAACAAGTGGAATTTAAGGCGGACAAATATGTCAAGGGAGATGTGGTGATAAACAAAGGTGATACCGTATATAACATACATATACCCTCCGGCTCTCCCATGACTAACAAACTGATGGAAGACTCCTTCAGGCGAGGATATGAGTTCTTTGAAGACAAACTTATAGACGGTGTCTTTGTGGTAGTGTGCACCTCCTGGTTACTTTATCCGCCGATAAAAGAGTTTTTCCATGATAGAGCGTCTAATATAGTAGAGTTTATGAATCACTTTGATGTAATCGAGGTATCCGATAGCGATGAATTCCACGATGGTTGGAGGATATATGGTAAAGATTGGGGCAAGCCTTTGG
>CAZFVM010000113.1:0-4582 GCA_964522305.1 uncultured Oscillospiraceae bacterium | reverse complement strand
GTTTGTGTTTTCAAATACGTTTGGCATTATTAAACCTCCATTGTTTATGACATAATTGTTTTATCATATACTTTCATATACTTTCATAACTTATATAATAATATGTTTTTGTATATAATGCAAGTGTTTTTTGACAGATTTTTGACTTTTGAGGGGAATATTCTGCCTTTTTGAAAGAAAGTAGGGGTAAATATTATTTTAAGGACACAGAAGCTTCGGTGTGGTCTGTGATATCTATAATACCTGTATCATCGGCTCCCAGCTTTTTTATTATCCCTACCAAAAACGGTATCTTGATATCGATATGACCCATGTCCCCCAAAAGGACTTTAAAACGGTTTTCGTAGCTTATGGAGATGTTAAATCTGGCTACCACATCTATCTCTTTGACCCTTGAGGTGATATAGTTTTCCCGCAGATTCGCGTATAAAGTAATCACTGCTTCTAAGGTCCGACGATCAAAGAACTCAGCGGTTTCGCTGACAACACATCGCTTAATGCGCGAGGTCTTTAACTCGGTAAGCCTTGACTTTATCGGGTCGTCTATGTCAACCCTCTCTAAAACATGCAACTTATCTGAAAGCAAATATATATCTCCATGGGATTCTATATACATTACCGGAGTGGTTTCGATAACATTTATGTTTAGCCTTGAAGGTATCCTTCGTGTTACGCTAACCTCAGAAATGTAGGGAAACTCCTTTAATAATATCCGCTCTATATCCTCGGTAGAAAAAGAATATAGATTTTGGTCAGCCTCAAAGGGCAGGACATCTACCAGCTCTTCGTAAGTGTAGCGGTTGAGCCCTTCTATATTAATCTCCCTTACCTTAAAAAAAACAGTAAAGGTTATTGTTAGGAACAAAGCGGTTAGCAAAAGGAAAACAAAGACATAGAAAACCCTCCTGCGCCTGATCTTTCTTTGCTGTTGGCTTTGCAGGACTTCCATGGTTATTGACTTCTTCTTAAAACGAGTCGGCTCCACTTGCTACCTCATGGCCTGTAATTCTTATACCTTAGTTACCTGTCAATTCCAATGCTATGTCTGCGATGGCAGAAACCGCTTGGGGCTTTGAAAACAAAGAGATGTTCTCCATTAAGGACTCCCGCTTTTTGGAGTCATTTAGGAGGCTGTCAACGGCTTCTATGAGCTTTTCTGCGGTTAGATCGGCTTCTTGAAGCAAAATGGCGGCTCCCGCGTCCTCCAACACCTTGGCGTTCTTATATTGATGGTTGTCGGTTACATTGGGGGACGGGATGAGTATGGCAACCTTTCTGCGATATGCAAGCTCTGCTAAGGTTATGGCTCCTGCCCTTGATATGACAATATCTGCAGCTGCCTGGCGATCAGGCATATCGAAGATAAATTCTTTTATATCTATTTTTTTTATATCGGCAAATCCTTTTTCCCGTGCCAAAGCACTGAAGTATTCAAATCCGATCCTGCCGACTCCATGAGTATGATACACCTCGTTGGGAATGCTATACTCCTCTATCATATCAAAGATCAACTTATTTATTCGTTCTGCACCCATACTGCCGCCGTAGGATAAAACATAGGGAATATCCGAGGGTATTGACAGTCTCTCCCTTGCATCTTTATCGTTAATTTCTTCGGTATTGATAGGGTTGCCGGTGAGGATAATCTTTTGTTGTGATTCTTTGTCAAAATGCTTGCGGCTCTCATCAAAGCTGATGCAAATTCTGTCTGCATATTTTGCCAGCATCTTTGTAGTAACCCCGGGCAGAGCGTTTTGCTCATGTATTATAGTTGGGATGCCCATTTTTGATGCCGCTTTGACTGTTGGCCAGCTAACATATCCCCCTGTTCCTATAACTATGTCGGGATCAAATTTTTTGATTATCTTTTTTGCAGCCCAAACAGAGGTAGCCGCCTTTATTGCAGCATCAATATTAGAAAAACTAAGGCTGCGCTTGAACCCCTTGACCTTAACAAAACTTATGGGGTAACCCGCCTTTGGTACGAGGGTGCTCTCTATACCATAGCTCGTACCCACAAAGGAAATTTGGGGGTTTTTCGTTACTTCTTTTAGCCGAGCGGCAATGGCGATTGCGGGATTGACGTGGCCGCCGGTCCCTCCGCCGCATAACATAATTTTCATCTTTTTCACATCCGTATATTTAGTCTTTGATTGAATATCTTGAAATTGAAAGAATAATCCCTACTTCTGCCATGAGGATGGACAGAGAAGTCCCCCCATAACTGAAGAAAGGAAGACCAATACCTGTACTGGGTAAAACATTGGTTACTACCGCTATATTCAAAATCACCTGGAACGCAACCTGAAAAACCAGACCCATTACCAAGAGTGAAGAAAAGCGGTTAGGAGCAGCTTTGGATATCTTATATCCTCTCCATACAAACGCAGCAAATAACCCTATAACCACTGTAGCCCCGAAGAAACCAAGCTCTTCACACAAAATTGCAAAAATATAATCATTTTGCGGCTCGGGCAGATACCCATGTTTTTGGACACTGTTTAAAAGTCCGACCCCCCAAAAGCCTCCGGAGGATATAGCCAGTAATGATTGTGCCGGCTGCCAACCTGCGTCGTTAGTTAGTTCGTCTTTCATATATGCAAAGGGGTCTTCCCACACTTTGAGCCTGACGAGAGCATGGGGTACCAGTTTTTCTATAATCTGTATCCCTACAGTCAGAGTAAAAGCAGCCAAGCCGGCAATCGCTCCAAAAGTAGCTGCAATCCACTTTCTACCGGTACCACCGATAATCATCATGGTTACTACCAACAATATAATAATTATTGTTGCCGATAGATGCACTTGAATTATTATCGATGCTGCTGCCGGAGCACCAAAGTAAATAAAAGGCAGGACTCCTCCTTTGAAAGTGTCCATCTTGTCTTTGTTATCCGATGCATACGCCGCCAAAGCTATTATTACAAACAACTTCATTAACTCTGAAGGCTGAAAGTTAACAAAGCCCAGATCTACCCAACGCTTTGCTCCCCCGGCGGCGTAGCCGATGGCGGGGACCAGAAAGTTTAGCCCCAGTACTCCTATATAGCCGATATATGCCCACCGCTTTAACCATCTGTAATCTGCAATCTTTGCTATGATAATCATAATGCTAATACTAAAAATCATCCAGCCAAGTTGTCTTCTGACAAAGAAATAAAGATCGTTAAATCGAGTGTTAGCATAAGAGTAAGAAGCGCTAAAAACCATTATAGTCCCGATACCTAACAATGCAAGAGTAATCAAAAGAAAGGGGATATCCACAGAGCCGATGAGTCTCACCATCGTTCCTGCTTGTTCGGGTCCTCTCTTTATGTTTTGTTTTTTTGTGCTTTTGGTAACCTTGTTTTGTTTTGTTTTGTCAGGTACCATAGGAACTTTGTTTGTTTGCATTTGTGTCTCCGGTAAATAGGTAAAATACCATTATGCTGTAGTATATAAAAAGAAGGCAATTCCACTTAGTGTTGCTGTAATGACCGAGAATACCAGGCCTATCTTTCTCTCGCTCCAACCTACCATCTCAAAATGGTGATGAATGGGGCTCATCTTGAATATTCGCTTGCCGGTTTTCTTGTAAACGGCGACCTGCAAAATAACCGAGATACCTTCTGCAAGCCAAATAAAGCAAATAAGGGGAAACAATAGCTCTGCTGAGAAATATACGGTCAGCCCTACCAGAATCCCGCCTATGAACATGGAACCGGTGTCCCCCATCATAATCTTTGCCGGATAGTAGTTGAATACCAAGAACGCCATGATGCCTCCGAGGATGATTGTGGTCACGGTAAGAGCGTTGTTGTCCTTGGTATAAAGGGCAAGCCCTAGGAAAAACAAACCCATTATTGTGGCCACGCTGCCGGCGAGACCGTCTAATCCGTCTGTGAGGTTGGCACAGTTGACCAGATAGACAATAATTACCAACATCGGTAAATAATAAAACAATCCCAGATCAAATGGTTTGGATATAAAAGGAACAATTATTTCAGTGGTGCCGTTGCAATAAGCGTTGTTTATCCAGAGATAAACTCCTGCTACAAAAAACTGAAGTATCAGTTTTTGGTTTGCGGTAAGGCCTTTGTTTTGTTTTTTGAACAATTTTACATAATCGTCAATAAAACCGATGGCACCAAAGGATAAACCCAAAACCAAAGCAGATATCAAACCATATGCCTTTATATCAAAAACACCTAATAGGGTAAATACAACCATAGTAAGGACAATGGGGATTATAAAGAACAAACCTCCCATTGTTGGGGTGCCTTCCTTTGACTTGTGCCAGGAAGGACCGATCTCTAAAATCCTTTGCCCCAGTTTTACCCTGCGAAAAACCGGTATGAAGATCAAGTATAATGAAACTCCGATAATAAACGATGTTATAAAGGAAAAAATAGTCCTGTAATCCAAACCCGTTGCCTCCGCTAAACCCTATATCATATCTAATAAATTAAACAAACCCATTCCGTTGCTCGCCTTGAGCAATATATTGTCCTCCGGCTTTAAAATACCTTGTAAAAAAGATGAAATCTCTTCGAACTCCCCTGCCGCAAATGAATATGTTTCGCATCCTTCTTTTGCAACCGATGCT
>CAZFVM010000112.1:0-4645 GCA_964522305.1 uncultured Oscillospiraceae bacterium | reverse complement strand
CTTTGCGACAGAGATCAACCATAAGTCCTATCCCCAAAGACATATTCCTCGAGAAAAACAAAGGAAAGTCCATAGCATGGTTCTCCATATGGAGCAGCTCTTCTTCGGTATGCCCTGTGGTTGCTACTACTAAAGGAAGGCTCGCTTGACTTGCATACTTTGTCAGCTGCGTTATCAGGGAATGGTGGGAAAAGTCGACGATTACATCTGCAGTTTGGTTGACTTCACTTATATGTTTGTATAGCGGAAAAGGAGCTTCGGAAGAGACAATATCCACTCCTGCTACGATTTTACAGTTGTTTGCTTCGGCGAAAGACGAAACTGCTTTTCCCATCCTGCCTGAGGCACCACATAAAATAATTTCGGTCATTATATATTCCTTTTTGTGTTAGTCTGATATAAGTCCATAGGAGCGCATTACGGAATAAAGCGCAAGATTCTCGGCTTCATCCATCTCATAAAGAGGCAGTCTCATTTCCGGCTCACAAAATCCCATCTTTGCCATTGCGGTTTTTACGGGTATCGGGTTTACAGACATAAACATAGACTTCATTATCTTGAAAAGCTTGAGCTGCAACTGACCGCTTTCTTTAACCTTGCCCTGTAGGTAAAGGTCTGTCATTTGGGCCATCTCATAAGGCATTGCGTTTGCCAATACTGATATAACTCCCATGGCGCCTACACTCATCATAGGAATCACATGGTCGTCATTACCACTATACACTGTCAAGTCATCTCCACAGGCATCCAAGAGCTCGCAGATAAAACCTATGTCGGCGCTGGCTTCTTTTGTGGCTACTATATTAGGGTGTTTTGCCAGTTCTTTGTATGCATTTATAGAAATATTAATACCGGTACGAGAGGGTACATTGTATACGATATTGGGTATATCTACCGCGTCAGCAATAGCTTCAAAACTCTTGACTAATCCTTTTTGGGAGGTTTTGTTGTAATAAGGAGTAACAAGTAATAAAGCGTCTGCCCCTACTTCTTTGGCGTGCTCGGAAAGCTCTATGGCATAGGAGGTGTCATTAGAGCCGGTCCCGGCAATTACGGGAACCCTTCCGTTGACCCTCTTTACTGTATGATCGATGATTTGCCGATGCTCTATATCGTTTAGCGTCGCGGCTTCACCGGTGGTCCCGCATACTACTATGCCGTTTACTCCACCCGCAAGTTGAAAATCAAGAATCTTGTCATAGGCTACATAATCAATTACACCGTTCTTAAAAGGGGTGATAATAGCTGTTGATGTGCCGGTGAATACCAGTTTTTTCTTTGACATGAGTTTTCTTCCTTTCGTGAAGCAAAAACTTCTCGTTGGTTGTGAATCTAATATATAATTATCTTAACATCGACAGTTAAATATGTCAATTGATTTTGTTGTTTGATTTTTTATCAGTACAAAAACAGCGCTTAGCAATCCACTGTAGCTATTTTATAACGCTTTATTTTGACAGAGGAGTTATTACCCCGTCCTTAGAAATATCTACTCCCGGGGACATGACGCGGAGCAAGTCCAATACTTGATCGTATTCACGGTCTGTACTGAGACTTACATAGCGATTTTTTTGGTAAGCGGGAATAAAATTGTAACTTAACATTCCGTCTTGATCTATGGTCGCCTGAAAAATCCCGGTGGGTACCGAATAATGGTTGAAAATGAAATTGCCGAGATTGTAGGCGATAATTTTGCCTTTATAGGAATCTATTCCCTGGAGAACGTGGGCATGATGCCCGATAACAAGATCTGCTCCGCTATCTATAAACAGCCTGCCTTGGCGGTATATCTCAGGCTCGATATAAGTTTTGTTCTCCGCTCCCCAGTGGACATTAACAATTACATAGTCGCTGTTGGATTTCGCTTGACTTATAAGGTCTATAAAGACTGAGGGATCATATGTCCTCAGCACACCGGGGGATTCGCCGGTTGCCTCGGGGGTAAGGATATTCTTCTCTGCCCTGGTCGCCGCAACATATGCCAGCTTATATCCGTTTATTATAAAATATATAGGGGTGCAGGCTTCCTCTAAATCTCTGCCGGCACCGATTCTATGAATCCCTGCTTTGTCCAATACTTGGAGGGTCTCAATAAAAGCCTCTTCTCCATAATCAAAAACATGATTGTTGGCAAGATTTACTATATCGACCCCCATGTCGGTCCAAAGACTAACCCGGTCGGGATGACTTCTAAAGGTGAAGGCTTTGCCGGGTATAGGCCTGCCTGCGGTACCGAAAGCAAACTCATTGTTAGCGCACATGATATCCATTCCAGACATTATGTCCACCAACCTTTCGTCCACGATACCGTAAATACCCTTGTCTCTTTCTAAGTACTTCGGCATAATGACCCAATTGTCGGCAAAAGAGACATCCCCAACAAATCCTAATGTAATAAGACCGTCCGGGGATTTTTGCGGTCCTATAATATTACTTAAATAGTTAGAGGAGTTATGATCTGTCTTTTTGTTGTAAATGTCACTGAGGGCATAGGCGCTAAATCCGGCTATATCCCGTAAATCCTTAGAGGTCAAAGGCGCTTGCGATGCTTTGTTGACTAACATTTCACATGTATCAATACCATGGGTAACTACTATCCACCCCAAAAAGTTTAATATGTCAGACTCGCCGATAACCTCCTTTATAATGTTGAAATTCTCTGGATATAGATTAGCTTGATTAACCAACAACTCAAAAACCAATCTATCTTCAATTACTTCAGGTTCGATGTCTTCTTGTAAAACAGTTACGTTGTTTGTAGTATCGGGTAAGTATCCGTAGATTACCGACGGAGAGGTAGCTAAAACTATTATTAAAACAAAAGCAAAGACCTTAGCTGTATTTTTGATTTCAAAAAACCCCTTATAAATATAATAAGTATAACTGTCAAAACCTCTACATAATAAATGCATCCGACTTTGCGGGTGCATTTATATGGGTATTAAAAGTATTTAACGCTCGTTTAGAGGTATGTACTTGTTCCTTCCGGATATGCTCTTATATGCCGGTCTTATAATCTTTCCGGTATTTACTAACTCTTCGAGTCTATGTGCACTCCACCCGGCTATACGAGCAATAGCAAAAATTGGGGTGTACAACTCTGGCGGAAGACCCAAAAGTTGATATGCAAACCCACTGTAGAAATCAACATTGGCACTGACGCCTTTGTAGATATTACGCTTCTTGCCGATAACTTCGGGAGCCAAGACCTCGACTTTGGAATAAAGATTAAACTCATCGGTCAAACCCTTCTCAGCAGAAAGTTCTTCTACAAAAGAGCGGAACACGAGAGCTCTGGGATCTGATATGGAATAAACTGCATGTCCCACTCCGTATATCAACCCTGAGTTGTCAAAGGCTTTTTTGTCTAAGATATCGGAGAGGTAATCGGTTATCTCCTCGTCGTCCTTCCAATCTTTCACCTTACTCTTCATATCTTCAAACATCTGCACTACCTTTATATTAGCTCCGCCGTGGCGAGGTCCTTTCAAAGACCCTAAAGCGGCGGCAATAACGGAATAAGTGTCAGTACCTGAAGAGCTGACTACATGGGTAGTAAACGTAGAGTTGTTTCCTCCCCCGTGTTCTGCATGTAAAACCAAAGCTAAATCTAAAACCTTGGCTTCTAACCCCGAATACTCGCCGCTTGAGCGAAGTAAATGTAAAATGTTCTCGGCTGTGGACATGGTCTTCTCCGGTGAATGGATAAACAGACTCTTGCCGCCATAATAATGCTCGTAAGCGTTGTATCCGTATACGGATATCAACGGGAACATAGCAATAAGCTCAAGGCACTGTCTTAACACATTGGGGATAGATATATCGTTGGCCTTTTCGTCATAAGCATATAATGTCAATACTCCCCGGGCAAGGGTATTCATCATATCCGAGCTTGGAGCTTTCATAATTATATCTCTGACAAAACTTTGGGGTAAAGATCTATAGGTAGCAAGCAGGGAGTTAAACTCTTCCAAAGCTTGCTTGTCCGGTAAATGACCAAATAAAAGAAGATAGGTTACTTCTTCAAAACCAAATCTGTTCTCTTTACTCGAGCCTTCTACCAGGTCGACAATATTTATTCCTCTATAATATAATTCGCCGCTAACCGACTGTGAAACACCGTCGACTTGCACGCTGGAAATAATATCGGAAATATCGGTCAATCCTGCCAAAACACCCTTACCGCTTATATCTCTAAGCCCACGCTTGACATCATATTTTTTATATAAAGTGCTGTCAATTGCCATGTTGTCTTTGCACAATAAAGCCAATTCATCGATCTTGGAAAATGTGTTTTCGTAATCTATGCCTCTACCCATTATGTCCTACCTTTCGCTGTGAATGTTGTGTTGTTCTTCTTTGTTTTGCTCCGAGAAAACAACTTTTTGTTTTTATAGTATAACAAAAACACACTCTTTTGTAAACACATTATTTCCCGACTATCAATTTAATTTTTGACAGTTTGTTAAGTTATTCCGGCGATATAATTAACGGAAACACAAAACTATCTATTTAACCGCAAGCAGCCTACAAACATTTGTAGTAGTGGAAAATAAGTTTTTGCAGGCATCTTTTTTAATAGCATCAAAATCAGCTTGAGGGTCAAATTCTTGCAATGTCGAAAACGCACAGGTTAATCCACTCT
>CAZFVM010000111.1:0-4649 GCA_964522305.1 uncultured Oscillospiraceae bacterium | reverse complement strand
GGGACTTGGATATATGCTTGAGACAGATTATAATGATAATGATAATTTTGATGACCATAGGTGCAAAAACTGCTTCTTTAACTTCAAAACGGCAAAATACAGAAACTTTGAGGTTTTTGAAACTTTTTTGACATTTAATTCATCTAATTAAGTAGAGGGGAAACACAGAAGGGGAGAAACCGTGGATACAAGTAGCTCAAATTATAAAGCCTGTTTTATAAACGAGTACGAAAAGCAGCAAAAAAAGCTGTATTTAATGGCGCTGGCAATACTCAAAAATCCTCATTATGCCGAAGATGCCGTCCAAGAAGCAGCTTTAAAGGCATATAATAAGTACGCAACATTAAAAGACCCGTCGCTGTTTTCGACCTGGATTACACGGATTTTGATAAACGAATGCAAGATGATGTTGAGAAAAAACAAAAACATTTCTCTTTACATTGATGAAATTGCAGAGGATAACAGGGTTTCTTTTAACCATGAACAATGGAGGTTCTTCGAGCTTATCAGCGACTTAAATGAAAAAGAAAAAAACATACTCATCCTGCGTTATTTCTACCGGATGCCTCTTAAAGATATCGCCAAAACTCTGTATCTTCCGCTCTCAACAGTAAAAACGCGGTTGTATAGGGCTTTGGAAACAATCAGAAAAGATTGGAGTGAATTTGATGATAACTGAACTGGACAAAATATTTATACAAACCGGGAAGTCAATGGAAGCTAATGTATCTTTCGATACAAAGTTAAACCTTGACTTGGCAAAACCTCGAGCAACTTATCGTAGACAAAGAGTCTTAGCAATGGTTGTTTTATCTCTGGTATGTTTGATTATGGCATCTACTTTTGCTGTCTTGAATTATTACACAGGGGAGATTTTGAGAATAGAAGTTGTTGGCATATCCGATTCTGGAAGTTCAATAAAAATAGAAAACGACTATTGGTCTCGCGGTAAATTCGAAGAACCGGATATCCAAAAAACAAATACTATCAGTTATAAAAACGAAGAATTTATTGGCAATTATAGATCATCAATGATTAGGGATTGGGATAATTATGTTAGTAGATTTTATAATTTGGATCAAACCGGTAATAAATGGTGTACATTGAATGCAAAAACAGGGGAACTTCTATCATATTACAATATTGCTGAGATTAATGAAGCAACAAAAGAATTACCTGTTTTATCGGAAGTCGAACTTAAAAAGATAGCAATAGAGCATGTAAAAGAATTTATAAATCCGGACGAATATTCATTATCAATAAAAGATTTGAGACCTAACGGATTTGATGAATTTGTTTTTACATTTGTTAAGTTCAAAAACAATATTGAAACCGCTGATAGAGTGGTTATATATTTGAATTCAAGAGGTGGGTATACAGGTTTTGCCAAATACATGATCGGAGAATTCGATAATATCGACGAGCTTAAACTCGACTGGGAACAGATAAATAAGTCATTGGAAGTTAAAATCAAAGAAGTCTATAAAGACAGAGAGGATTATAAAGGGTTTGAATTGCAAAAACATACAGTATCAAAACTTGAGGATGATTCTTTGGTTCTGTGTTGTGATGTATATATTGAGCGAGGTTTTTCGGACAAAACGCTTATGATTGAATTAATCCAATTGGCGATTTATATTTGATAAATATACATCATATCCAAGCACGAAATAAGCGTATCAAAAACAACTTGATACGCTTTTTTCTTTCCTTTATCCCGCAGGGGTTTTGTTATAGCAAAACACAATATAAGAGCCTCAAACTTCCGGTCTGTGCTTGCCAAACCTTCTGTTTTATATGATAATAAAAAATATATTTGGGTTTTGTGTCACATTTTGGCGTTCTCGATTGTTATATAAGTAGAGGGAGGTATAGAATATGGCTATCTTTGATAAAAACAATAGACTTTGCGAGCAATCTATCATTAAATTATCGGAGGGCGACATGTCTGCCCTTTCTGTACTGTACGATTGTATCGGCAGACTTTTGTACTCAATCGCTTATTCAATACTGGGCGATCACGGGCTGTCCGAAGATGCCATGCAAGACACCTTTCTCATAATCGCAGAGCAGGCGAAGGACTATACCCAAAACACCAACGCAAAAGCATGGATTGCGGCAATATGCCGTAACGCTTCATTGAATGTATCAAAAAAGCGCAGCTATGAATTAGCTATCTTAGACGAAGCAGGCAGTCAAAAGCTTTTTGACTCAAGCACTGTTTACGGTGACGAAACGCTTAATATTGAGCTTCATGACATGCTTTGTTGCTTATCGGATTTAGAGAGACAAATCGTAGTTTTTAGGGTGTTTTGGAAGCTAAAGCACAAAGAAATCGCACAGCTGATGGGCATAGAGCATGCCACCGTACGGCAAAAATACAAGAGAGCATTAGACAAGCTGCGAGAAGAGTATTTCTAACAAAAAAGAGTAAGAAGTTTGAGCAAGGAGAGTAAATATGTTTAACAACTACAAAACCAAAAAAGATATATTTAATGTGCTAAACCGCATAGAAATTCCAAGAGCAGAGAGGGTCTTGCCCGCCGAGAGCTTTGTAAGAGATGATAGCGCAAGTCAACTCACCCCCTTCCCCCGGCTCGCTCTAAGAAGAGTGATGGTTGTTGCATCTTTGGTGTGTTTAATTATAGCATCTACCTTTGTCGCTTTTAATTATTATGGCAAGGGTACTATAGACCCGCCTCCCATCACCCTTAGCGAAGACCCGCAAAGCAGTTTGCCGTCTGACGAAACCCCCGATGATGTATCCGACGACCAAACAGAGCAATTGGTTACCAGTGACGGACAGATAGAGCTGTTATATGATGTTGACAATATAGTTTATGATAAGTCAAACATCTATATATCCCGGCTTTTGCAAGAGAAATTAGACGAGTACAAGGGCCAGGATGTGGTGTTTAGAGTAGCGGTTGATTTGCCCATATCGTTCGAGTCAGAGCAGCTTGATTTTGCAAGACAATCGGGTGCAACCAACATTCTCTCTTATAGCCAAACCACCGATTTCAAGCCTCTTTATCAAGAGGGCTATATCATGGAGTTGTCCTCGCAAACCCTCGAAAAAATGATAGAACACAAAGGATATGTTCTGCGATTGGCACCGCCCGAGAGGGTCGCCGGATACAACAAATCTATTGCAGATCACCTCACAAATTATCTCGAAAAACTGTCATCAACAGATACTCTTGAGGTGCAAGTTATTACCAAGGCAAACGAACTGTCCGGCATAGCGGGTGAAGACAACAAACCGTTAAAGAGTTATGAGGGGATTTATTTCGAATCACCTTATAGGGCATCCCCTGTGAGTCTACCCTGGGATGGCGGGGTTTTGAGTTTTGACGAGCTTGAAAAATATGTCGAAAAAATAGTCACAAACAATAGCTTGACCCATAGCTTTGTAAAAAAAGAGAGATCTGAATATGACGATTTTTATCAACTCGCTATTTATGAAGGGAATGCAGTTTATGATAGCCCAAAACAAGAAAAAATAGAAGATATGAACTATATGGGCAGTTTTTTTGATATAGTTTGCACCTTTAGTATTAACCTCACCAAGGATGAGATTCTTCGCCTTGCAGAAGATGCCGATGTTGTTTTGCTTCGGTCTACAGATTTTGCTTACTTTGCAAACAACTTACCGACGGATCAGCATTTGCCCAACTATGATACGGTCGTTACCGAGTTGAGTCCGGGTACCGTCCCCGACAAAACCTCAAGCAACAAGAGGGAAGAAGAGACGGAGACCCCCGACATTGTTTGGGATAAAGGAGTGGAAATAGACAGTGGATTGGTCGATTGGCACGGCAAACGGATAGGGAGCTCACTGTACGAAGGGTTTTTGCGTTATTCGGACGATACTGTTTTTGCAATCGCAGTACAGGCTACCGGTGGCAAAAATCAAGAATACCTGCAGTATATATACAATGACAAAACATTGGCAGAGTACAAAAGAGAAGCCGAAGAAGAAAGCAAATTACCGGAAAAGCTTTTGCAATTATTAAAGATTGGTGATGATCTAAAGTACGGTCAAGCACTGTACAAGACCGGTAATGATAAAGGTCAAAAATGGTCAAAAGACCATTACGACAGTGTGGTTGCCTTCTTTGGCGAAGAATTGCTGTCAAGATATATTGTTGACGGAGAGTTCCTACGCAAAAAACTCGAGTATGACTGCAACCAGCCGATGGAAGTAACTGCCGGGGTTGAATGGTATAAGGCATATGAGGCATACGAAGACCATATTATCCGGCAAACAAAAGAGCAACTTACCGAGCAGGGTGTTGTGTTCAAAAGCAAAATCGCTGCTTTTGATACCAATATACAAGAACATCCGGACAGCAACAATCAAGACGCATACATCAGCATAAAGAGACAAAAGCCCTATTTAATTCTTACTATGACAAAGCAAGAGTTCTTGTCCCTCGCCGGCAATTATGACTTCAATATTTTTTATCTTGCAGACCAAGACGCTCTCAATGGAGTTTTTCCCTTCGGTCCCACTGATTGGTGATTTGGATTTACAATTCCCTTCCCCGTGGTATGGGAGTAACAAGCTGTTTTGTGAAGTTGGTGATATGCGTATAAAACCACAGGCATTATTAACAAAAACCAGATTGCAAAAATAGTGAAAACGC
>CAZFVM010000110.1:0-4709 GCA_964522305.1 uncultured Oscillospiraceae bacterium | reverse complement strand
TTGTCGGTGCGGCGAATCTCGCTCTTGTCGTCATAGAATGCAGAAGGGTCGAAGTCCTTGACCTCGGCGGCAATCTTGACCTTGAAGTCCGTGGTGTCAAAAGCGGTGATATAGTCTATCCCGCTCTTTGACTTTAATAAGCTGGTCGCGAACTCTTCTTTTGTGCTGCCGATGGGGGAAATAATCCCCATCCCGGTGATACATACTCTACCCATTTATTGTTTAACCTCCACTTATAAAGGCGGTGTGTTGCCGTAATAATTAAATATATAGACCCCCGTCTACCTTTATGACCTCGCCTGTGATATAGCCTGCCCCTGCCGATGCCAAAAACACCGCCAAGGCTGCCACATCCGCCGGAGTGCCAAACCTGCGCTTGGGGATGGTGGCTATCGCTGCAGCCTTGACCTCCTCGGACAGCACATCGGTCATTCCCGTGGTTATAAACCCCGGTGCGATGGCGTTGCAGGTGACCCCCCGAGACGCCAGCTCTTTTGCCACCGTCTTTGTCAGCCCGATAACCCCTGCTTTTGCTGCGGAATAATTGGCTTGGCCGCTGTTACCCATCATGCCCGAAACCGAGGTGATGTTGATTATTCTGCCATGGCGTTGCTTGGCAAACCCTCGGGTGGTGTGCTTTATCATATTAAAAGTCCCCTTGAGGTTGACGGCGACTACCCTGTCAAAATCCGACTCCTTCATCTGCATTATAAGCCCGTCGGCGGTGAGCCCTGCGTTGTTTACCAATATGTCGATGGTGCCGAAATCGGTGTAAATCTGCTTTATGATCCTTTCGCTCTCGGCGAAGTCCGAAACATCGCACTTGTAGCTGAGCGCTTTTATCCCATGGTCGGTTGTCAGACGGCATACCTCTTGAGCCGATTGTTCGTTGTCGTGATATATGATTGCCAGGTTTGCGCCTTGTCTTGCATATTCTAAGGCTATCTCCCTGCCGATTCCCCCGGAACCGCCGGTGATAACCGCTGTCTTACCGGATAACATCATTTGTTTGACTCCAAATACTCTTTTAGTTTTTGTACCCCGTTGTAGTCCGAGACCCCAAAGGTAACGGCATCGGGTAACACTTTTTTTACAAGTCCTGTCAATACATTGCCGGGACCGGTCTCGACAAAAACGGTGACCCCGGAGTCTGACATGGATTTGATTATTTGCTTGATTCTGACCGGGTTGTTTATCTGGGTTGCCATGAGCTCGGCGGAACGCTCGGTGACAAAAAGCTGACCTGTGGCGTTGGAATACAAGGAAAACTGCGGGGTGTGAAACTCTGCCCCCGTGAGATACTCTCTCAAAGACGCGGCTGCCGTGTCCATCATCGGGGAATGAAACCCCCCCGAGACTGCCAGTCGCAGGGCTCTGCCTCCTGCGGCTTTGACCCTTGCTATAAAGCCCGGGAGCTCTTCTATATGCCCCGAGACCACCACCTGCCCGTCGCTGTTGTAGTTGGCAGGATAGACATGGTCAAACTCCGAGCATAGCTCTTCTACCGACTCGTCGGATAAATTTAGTACCGCTACCATGCCGCCGGGGGTGTCTTGTGCCGCCTTGTGCATGAGCGCACCCCGCTGTATGGAATACAAAAAAGCGTCGTCATAACCCATCAGCCCGGAAAACGCCGAAGCAGGAAGCTCTCCCAAGGAGAACCCGGCGACACAATCCGGGGTTATCCCCGACTCTTGCACCGCCACCGCTGTCGCCAAGTCTGTGACAAACATTGCGGGCTGGGTGATGTCTGTCCGAGACAACTCCTCCTTAGAGCCGTTAAAGCACAGGTCGATGATACCGGGGTACAGCTCTTGTGCTCGGCGGAACACCGCTTTTGCTCCCGGAGAGCTGTCGTATATATCCTTGCCCATACCGGGGTGCTGTGCCCCCTGACCGGGGAACAAAAAGGCTATCTTATCCATTTGTCTGCGCTCTTTAATACTTCTTCGGTCTCGGCAAAAATCTCGGTTATTATCTCTGCGCAGGTCTGCTCTTTTGTTATGAGCCCTGCGGCTTGCCCTGCCATGAAAGCGCCGGTCTTGAGGTCTCCTTCTACCGCCGCTCTATATAGTGAACCTGCTCCCATTGCCTCGAACTCCTGGTTGGTTATGGTGCTGTCGTACTCCGACTTTGCCATGGAGCGGGAAAACTCGTTCTTTAACTGACGCACCGGGTGTCCCAATCTTCTGCCCACGGTTATGGTGTCGCTGTCCCGCGCAGACAAGACTTTGTCCTTGAAGTTTTGGTGAATGTTACATTCTTTGGCTACCAAAAACCTGGTGCCCAGCTGGACCCCGTCTGCTCCTAACATCAACGCTGCTGCCACCCCTCTGCCATCGGCGATACCGCCGGCGGCTATCACGGGGATAGAAACCGCGTCCCTGACCTGGGGGATGAGGGATATGGTGTTGAGCTCTCCGATATGCCCTCCGGCTTCCCCGCCCTCGGCTACCACGGCGGTGGCGCCGTGCTGCTCCATACGCCGGGCGATGGAGGTTGAGGGTATGACCGGGATTACCTTTATCCCGGCGTCAAGCCAGTCTTTGATAAACTTGACAGGGCTGCCGGCTCCGGTGGTGACCACCGGGACGCCTTCTTCTATGACCACCTTTGCCGCATCGTCGGCATGGGGGCTCATGAGCATGATGTTGACCCCAAAGGGTTTATCAGTCAAGGCTTTTGCCGCTCTAATCTCTTGACGGAGACGCTCTTTTTCCATATTCATGGCAGCGATAAGCCCCAAGCCTCCGGCGTTGGATACGGCGGCGGCAAGGTTGGCGTCTGCCACCCATGCCATTCCGCCCTGAAAGATTGGATATTTTATGCCCAAAAGGTCATTTAATCTTGTATAAATCATGGGCGTTGCCTCCCCTCGGATATCTCTTTAGTCCATCCTGCTCTCGATATGCTTCGCCAAAAGCCGGATGGTGGTAATCTCTGCCGACATCTCTATCGATACGCCAAACTCGTCCTCTAAGGTCATGACCATCTCTGCAACGTCCAAAGAGTCAAAAGCCATCTCTTCAAAAGAGCTGTCTGCAGTGAGGGTGGACTCGTCCAAATCGTAGTTTTCTGCCAGTAGGGTGATAATTTTTTCTGTAACCATTTTTGTTTTTTCCTTTCCTTTATCGGATGTTTTTTTGTTGTTTTATTTATTCCATTCTAAGGCACAGGTGCCGGTTGTCAGCCCTGCGCCGAAGCTGCAAAGTATAAGTCGTGCCCCCGAAAAAAGCTTGCCCTGACGGTTGAGGTCGTCGAGTAACATGGGGATGGAGGCGGAAGAAGTGTTGCCGTAATGCTCTAAATTGTGGGGGAACTTTTCTGTCGGTTGTTTTAGCTTCTTTCTGGCGGAATCGATTATCCGTATGTTTGCCTGATGAAGCAGATAAAAATCCGGACTATCGGGGGAAAGCCCTTGTCTTTGTAACAAGGCGGTGATTTCTTTGACTATGTTTGAAACCGCAAAGATGTATATCTCATGGCCGTCCATATGCAGATAAGGTTTTTGGGGTTCACCCGTCTTAAAGGGGCTGTTGCCCTCCACACCGGGGATATACAAATTCTCGTGGGAGCCCGCGACGGTGTATTCACCGCCTAAGTAGCCCTTGCCCTTGGACAGCACCACCGCTCCTGCGCCGTCCCCAAAGAGTACACAGGTGGACCTGTCTGTCCAGTCGCTCAACCGAGACATCGCCTCGGCGCAGACTATCAGCGCCTTGTCTGCCTTACCCGCGGCAAAATAGCTGTCTGCCGTGTCAAGGGCATACAAAAACCCGGAACATGCCATGTTTATGTCCAGCATCCGTGGGCTCTTTATCCCGAGTCTCTCAGCCAAAAGACAGGACATGGGAGGGGTGATAAAGTCCCCATGGGTGGTGACGAACAGCAGAAGGTCGATATCCTCGGGGGCAGTCTTTGCGTCCTCTAAGGCGGATACGCAAGCTTGGGTCGCCAGATCCATCAAGGTCTCGTCGGATATTACCCGTCGGGTCTTTATCCCGGTGCGGGATTGTATCCACTCGTCATCGGTTTGCAAAAACTCGGCTAAGTCGTGGTTTGTAACCGTCTTATTTGGGTGAGCACTGCCGGTGCCCGATATATAAAAGTTCATTATGCCTCCGGTTTTTGGGTTTTTTGTTTATTTGTATTTCTCGAAATAAGCGTTGATTCTGTCGATACACCGCACCAAAATCTCGAGCTCGGTGTCGTCAAACTCCTTTGTTATACTGCGGATGAGGTGCTGATGAAACAATCGGTGCCCTGCGTTTATCCTTCTTCCCTCTCGGGTGAGATAGACATATACCACTCTGCCGTCCTCGATGCACCTCGCCTTCTCAACAAACCCCTTGCGGACTAAGTTGTTCACCGCTACGGTGACCGAAGCGTTGGTTATCCCTAAGTCTTGGGCGATCTCGCTTATGGTCTTGCCCCCGTATACGGCAGGCATCTTGACAGGACCCTCTTCCATGCTCCCCTTGCCGACACTCTCGAGCAGATGATACTCGCTGATAGACAGCTTGTTGTCGTGCCGCGCTTTGAGGGAGTTCTCTTCTATCTTTCGAATAGAGTCAAAGGTGTCTACCATCAATTCATTTAGTTGTGCGCCGAACTTTTCCTTCATCTTTATTTCTCCTGTATAACCGTTACAAAAAATTAATTAGATAGTTTAACTAAATATATCAGTAAAAAAATACCCTGTCAAGGGT
>CAZFVM010000109.1:0-4719 GCA_964522305.1 uncultured Oscillospiraceae bacterium | reverse complement strand
ATGAGCTCTTTCTTTTAAAATTAAAAATACTCATAAAAAATCCTTATAATATTATTTCATCAAACAGTCTAAAGGTAATTGACTGTTTTGTCAACTAAATCAATTGTGAAAATTCGTCAGCCGATTCATTATATACAAAATGTAAATACACAAAATGAGTATAGACAATAAACTATTATATGATATAATAAGTAATCAATTTTATTACATTATATGGAGGATTTATTTTTCTATGACCAAAAAGTTTGTTTACCTCTTTTCTGAAGGCGACGGAACAATGCGCAACTTGCTAGGTGGAAAAGGTGCTAACCTAGCCGAAATGACCTTGCTTGGTATGCCTGTACCCCAAGGGTTTGTTATTACTACCGAAGCCTGCAACCGTTATTACGATGACGGCGAGCAGATTTGCAGCAATATTCAAGGCGAGATAACCTCTTACATCACAAAGCTCGAAGATATCACAGGCAAAAAGTTTGGTGATCCCAAAAACCCACTTTTAGTTTCTGTACGTTCCGGCTCTAGAGCGTCAATGCCCGGCATGATGGATACTATATTAAACTTGGGATTAAACGATGAAGTTGTTGAAGGACTATCTGTTCTTACAGACAATCCTCGATTTGCCTATGATTCATATCGTAGGTTTATACAGATGTTTTCTGATGTAGTCATGGGTCTTGACAAGAGCAATTTCGAAGTAATAATTGACGAGTTAAAGAACGAAAAAGGCGTGGAGCTTGATATGGAGCTTACTGCCGACGATATGAAAGAATTAGTCAAGCGTTTTAAAGGGTACTACAAAAAAGAAAAGGGAGAAGATTTTCCTTATGATGCAAAGACGCAGCTGTTTGCATCTATCCAAGCTGTTTTTAGATCCTGGAATAATGATCGAGCCATCGTTTACAGACGTATGAACGACATCCCCGGAAGCTGGGGCACTGCCGTTAATGTTCAGGAGATGGTCTTTGGAAACATGGGTGATGGATGTGGTACCGGAGTTGCTTTTACCCGTGACCCTGCAACCGGTGAAGACATCCTGTATGGAGAATACCTTATGAATGCCCAGGGGGAGGATGTTGTTGCCGGTATAAGAACACCCTTACCTATCAGCAGTCTTCAGGAAGATATGCCTGAGGTTTACAACCTTTTTGTCGAATATGCCAAGAAACTCGAGGCTCATTACAAGGATATGCAGGACTTAGAATTCACCATCGAAAACGGTAAATTATTTATGCTTCAAACAAGAAGCGGAAAAAGAACTGCATCTGCTGCTTTGAAAATCGCAGTTGATTTATACAACGAAGGAATGATTACACAAGAAGAAGCAATTTTGAAAGTCGATCCCAGGCAATTAGATGCACTATTGCACCCGCAATTTTCAAAAGAAGAACTGGAAAAAGCAACAGTAGCCGCAACCGGCCTTCCCGCCTCCCCCGGCGCTGCTGCCGGCAAAGTTTATTTCGAAGCCAAAAAAGCAAAGGTTAAAGTATCCGAAGAGGGCGAAAAGGTCATTTTGGTTCGTCTCGAAACTTCCCCCGAAGATATAGAAGGTATGTATGCAGCCGAGGGAATCTTAACTGCCCGTGGCGGAAGAACTTCTCACGCAGCTGTTGTTGCCCGTGGGATTGGCAAGTGTTGTGTAGTTGGATGTTCCGAGATTATGATTAACGAGAATGCCGGATATTGCACTATTGGGGGAATCAGAGTTAACGAAGGTGATTATATTTCGATTGACGGCGCAACCGGGCATGTTTATATAGGTCAAATTCCTTCAACTGCCGTCTCTATCAGCGGAGACTTTGAGGTCTTTATGAAATGGGTAGACGATAAAAGAACCATGAAAGTTAGAGCTAACGCCGATACACCTGCAGACTCAAAGCAAGCTTTGGATTTTGGCGCTGAAGGTATCGGGCTTTGCAGAACAGAGCATATGTTCTTTGAGCCGGACAGAATCAGCGCTATGCGTAAGATGATACTATCTAATAATTCGGAGCAACGAAAAGCTGCTTTGGATTTGCTGCTTCCCATGCAACAAAACGACTTTGAAGGTATTTTTAGGGTGATGGAAGGTCTACCGGTGACTGTGCGGTTCTTAGACCCTCCTCTTCATGAATTTCTACCAACAAATGACGAAGACATTAAACAACTCGCTTCGGATATGGGAATTGCCTTTGAAGACCTTAACAACACTATTTCCTCTCTGCACGAGTTAAACCCCATGATGGGTCATCGCGGTTGCAGACTTGCTGTAAGTTATCCAGAGATTGCACAGATGCAAACCACGGCGATAATCCAGGCTGCTATTACAGTATTGAACGAAGGCATCGTGGTTTTGCCCGAGCTTATGATTCCGTTAATCGGAGACGTTAAAGAATTGAAGTTCGTTAAAGATGTGGTTGTCAAAACTGCAAACGATATTATAAGTGCCAACAACAGCGATCTGCAATATAAAGTGGGAACAATGATTGAGATACCCAGAGCAGCTTTAACTGCCGATAAGATAGCTCTTGAAGCAGAATTCTTCTCCTTTGGTACAAACGATCTTACCCAAATGACCTTTGGATTTTCCAGAGATGATGCAGGTAAGTTCTTGGATACCTATTATGAAAAGGGAATTTTAGAGAGTGATCCCTTTGCCAGACTTGATCAAGAAGGCGTTGGCTCTCTTGTCAAAACTGCGGTTACTCTGGGCAGGTCCACCCGTCCGGATATTAAACTTGGAATATGTGGTGAACACGGTGGCGATCCCTCAACTGTTGAGTTTTGTCACGATGTAGGATTGGAGTATGTTTCCTGCTCGCCTTTCAGAGTTCCCATTGCACGCCTTGCAGCCGCGCAAGCAGAAATCAAAAACCCAAGATAACACAATAAATAACTAACACAAAGCCGACGTCCGCCTTTTTGGGTACCGTCGGCTTTTTGTTTTCGTCAGCAATTACGTGTAACTTTTAGCAGTTGATTTATAAATTGTCCTGTGGTATTATTTATTGTTAGAGGAGAGAGAAAATGCAGTCAACAACCTACCAAAAATTTCCCACACAAACCAATAACCGTTACAGGCAAAAACACAAAGGAAATTACAACTATAATCTTGTGATGTTTTCCTCTACCCTATTGCTCGTCCTTATTTTTTTGCAGAATATTTTTTTGACAGATATTTATGGTTCTTTTGTGTCGGCTTGTGCTTATTTATATGCTTATGCGATAAACTTTTTAAAGGATGTTAATTTTGCCGACGCTCTCGACCATGCTAAAGAGGTGTTGAGCGACGATGCGTTTTTCTATTTATTAAACATAATACTATCAGTGATTATAATGCTCATTCCGATAATAATTATCAAGAAGTTTGATAAATCTCCATTACAAACAAAACCTAAAAAAATCGACTCCGAGCGTTCCTTTTCCAAATATTGGTTTTTTATAGTTTTTACTATGGGTTTTGGTTTTCTTATAAATTTTATTATGTTTTATGTTTTTGAAGATTCTGTCTTCCAAAACACAGACGCCGTATTAACTTTACCCGACTCTACAATTAGCATACTTTTGTTTTATGTTTTAATTTCCATTATACCGGCTATTTTTGAAGAAATTGTTTTTAGGGGCGTTATTTTACCTGCACTTTTACCCTTAGGCAAAGGTTTTTCTGTTTTGGTTTCTGCATTTTTATTTGGGGTTATGCATGTTGACCCGCCAAGAATTGTTTTTGCATTTACCTTTGGTGTTTTAACAGGTGTGCTATACTTACACACCAAGACGATTTGGTACGGTGTTTTGATCCATTTCATAAACAATGCATATGCCACCACTGCTATATTTCAAAGTTACAACTTAAACGAGGATGCTTTAACTCCCATAGATATCTTATTTTCTCTAAGCGCACTATTTATGATAGTATGCGGTGTAATCGGATTTTTCTACTTCAAACATAAAGGTCTCTTTAGATTCAACGGCAAGAAATCCATTGCTCCTCCGAGATATCCACGAAGATCCTTCAAGTCCTTTACAAAATTGATATCCGCGAATGTGTTTACATATATTTTTCTGCTAACTTACGGCATCATACTTTACATGCTTTATTTTATATGAGTGTCAAAATCATGGAAGATATTTATTATATGAAAAAAGCCCTGGCAAAAGCAAGAATTGCCGGTAAAAAGGATGAAATTCCGGTAGGAGCAGTAATTGTAAAAAATGGTGTTATCATAGCAACCGGATATAACAAGAAAGAAACAAAAACCAATCCCCTGTTACACGCTGAAATAGATGTAATTCAAAAAGCTTGTAAAAAATTAAACACTTGGCGTTTGGTTGATTGCACGTTATATGTAACTTTAGAGCCTTGCCCAATGTGTGCAGGTGCCATTATTAACTCAAGGTTAAAGAGAGTTGTTTTCGGGTGTTTTGACAAAAAGTCCGGTGCTTTGGGGAGTGTTTTTGATATTAACTCTTTGCCTTTCAACCATAAGTTTGAAGTTACCGGAGGAATACTCGAAGAAGAAAACTCAAAACTATTGTCAGATTATTTTGCTGACTTAAGAAATAGAAAAAGCAAAAGGAGCTTATAAACTTGAAAGAAAAATTCTATATTACGACTGCCATAGTCTATACTTCCCAAAAACCGCATATCGGAAATATATACGAGATAATCCTCACTGATGCCATAGCCATATATAAAAGGCTTAGAGGTTTTGATGTTATGTTTCTTACAGGCACAGATGAGCA
>CAZFVM010000108.1:0-4725 GCA_964522305.1 uncultured Oscillospiraceae bacterium | reverse complement strand
AATTTATTAAAAATGATGTGTCATAGCTATTTTTTTTAACATTGTCGGGAACAAGTGATTCGTAAAGGGTTTCCGGAGTCTAATGCGCAGTCGGAAAATGTGGTCGGACTTACCCACCCCGACTGATAAAGATGGACGAATTAACAACCTTGGCAGTAAACGAATCCGGCTAAATGAGTGTAAAGAATATAAAGAGTCATAGTACAATACCTGACGAAAAATAAAACTTACTATTCGAACTTTTTTGGAATAAGTTCTATAGCAAAACGAAAACAATTATATGAGCATTACACACTCATATAAGTATTTGGACAAAATAAACGCAAGGGGCAATAAAATGGATATCAACATGGACGCCGGCACATCAGGATATGGCGTGGAGACAAAACAATCAAAGCTCACAGACAGGCGGAGGATGTGGGGCTTGGTACTCGGAGCTGTTTGTGCGCTAATTTCAGCTCTATACTTGCTTATCTACCAATTCTTAGCAGTTGAGACTTTGGGTATGGTAAATAGTTCTTCTGCCATGCCGGGGTTATTAGCCACAGTATATTATATATTGACCTTTATCTCCGGGATATTTTCTTATCTCGCTTTTGTTGCTGCCGGAGTGTTGGGGATGGCAGCTTCGGTCTCCTACCCTGATCCAAAGGGCCCGTTGTTACTAAAAGCTTATTCCGGTCTTGTAACCTCAAGCTTACTTGTTGTCGCCGGTCACAGAGTAATTGAGTTCTTCTTTAATTCTGAATATGGCAAAAGTGCACCCGAAAATATCTTGAGGGTTATACAGCCTTTTGTCTTTGCTGTCGCTTGTGTAGGGTTTGCACTCTCGGTCTTATTGGCGCTTAAAAAAGGTGGTCCCAAAGTAAAAAGCAAAGCCGGAGATATCTATCTACTCCCCCTTGTCTTTGCCATATGCATGTATATAAGCCATGTTTTTGGAATAATCGCCGACGCAAATGAAATCATATGGGATGGCACAAACGTGACATTCTTTGTGCTATGGCTGTTTGTAAGAATAACCGCACCCTTAACTCTGTACTTGTGCTTTGCCTATCCGATTAGCTTCTTACTACCCTATATAGGCGAGAATGAAGCCACAGAGTGAAGCTCAACACACAAAAATAAATGATGAAAATGCACAAATAAAAAGAACTTAGAAAACTTAGTCTGAAAGCGATACTTGAGAGTAAAACTTTTGCCAAAGCTTTGCACTTCGCTTGTTGCTTTGATTAGACGCGAATGGTTAGGAGATAAAACGGATAATAATGTCGATATGAACATAAACACACCGGAGTCGGCATCGGTGACAGTACATACAGGGATAACAAAAACTCGAAAGACATGGGGCCTAGCATTTGCCGCCTTGGGTATAATCTTGGCAGTGGAGAGCTTGCTTGGTAGCTTTAACATCGCCAAAATAACCTTGGATACCTACTCAACAATCGGAGACTTTGGGAATCGCTTGTATACAATTCTTTCTATCATTATCTCGGCAATCGGTACCCTTGCTTTTGTTATATCCGGTATATTGACTTTGATTTATTTAGTAAAATATACAGACGTCGAAAAACCTTCTTTGCTAAAAACCGGAGCAATTATAACAGGGGTTGGTTTTGTTGCTCGCTTGGCAACTAATTTGTTGGGCTTATACAACTTAAAGTTTGTGTTAGGCTATGTCAATATCATACAAAACGATAATGCATGGCAGATGACAAACCAGCTTATGTATACTGTGGTTTTCTTGGGTTTTGTGATAACTATTGTTTTGGCGATTAAAAACATCGGCCCTAATATGAAATTAAAGAGCGGTGATGTCTTTGTGCCCACCTTAGTGTTCTTGTTATTGTTTTGCTTGGTGAGTGTCTATGGGGCTGTGAATAACATAACTTCAGCTTTGGAATATGGGATTGTTAGAAGGTCTTTTTATCTTCGGGCTGTTCTAAACAGTATAAAATCTATAACCTTTATTTTTTGTCTGATATACCCAATTAGTTTCTTGTTACCAAACCTAAACAAGAGCGGAGGGTAATGGGATTTTTGCAGGTTTGGAAAAAAGTGAGTTAAAACAAAATAAGGAGGGAAAAATGGATATCAATACAGATGTCAACGCGCCGGACTCAACTTTGGAGCTGCGACAAGTTGGGATAACAAAAACCCGAAGGATATGGGGCTTGATATTGGGAGTCTTGGGAATAATACTATCCGGAATGTATCTGCATGCCGGTGTCTTGCATCTTATTGCATATAGACCCACCACAGAAGTGTTTTTGCAGAGTCCGAACCTGTTGGTTGTTGCATATGGGCTGATGAACTATATCGAACCGATCTTGCCCTATCTTGCATATCTAATGTCCGGTATTTTGACAGTAATCTTTATTGCCACTTATACACGCCGAAAAAAAAGATGGGCTGATTAGAGCCGGGGTTGTTGTAACCGCAACAGGGTTTTTGATTACCTTTGTCAAAGTCTTAGTTGAGGTGCTGTTTTTTGTTGTTGTTTTTTCCGGAATGGCTTTCTTTGATACCCTTTACTCTTATATGAAAATTTTGCATATGTTTGCCGTCATTGGGCTTACAGTCTTTATCCTCTTATCCCTTAGTAATATCGGTCCGAGGGTTAAGAGAAAAGGGGGAGATATCTTTGTAATGCCATTGGCTTTTTTCGCGATTTTGTGTATTACAGATATCGTTACCCTATCGAACACGATTATTAATATGAATAACCCTCCAACAAGGATTTTTGTTACCACTGCTTTGATGATTGTTAGGTCTTTTGTTTATTATTTTTGTCTTGTGTACCCGATTAGCTTCTTGTTACCGAATATAAATAAAACACGGGAATAGTTTAATTTTTGCAAATTTAAAAAAGTGAGTTAAAACAAAATAAGGAGGAAAAAAATGGATATCAATAGCAGTGTGCCCAGTGTTAACCCCGATATGGGAAAACCCGAACTCTCCGGCGCTCGGAGAACCCTTGGACTAATCAGTGCGACTCTCAGTGTGATTTATACGGCAGGAGTCCTCGCCCTCAGGTTTCATTATTCAAAACACCTGATATTTAATACTCTTGATATCAGATTGGGGTATCAATACTTCGGGTTTTTGATAGCCGGGGTTTTGGTAGCGATATTTGCCTTCTCCTATGCAAAAGGCGGTAACACATTGTTGCTGCGACTCGGTGGTGCGTTAACGGCAGCGGGGTATCTCCTCACCTTTTTGGGAGGGATAAAGGGGATAGAGTTTGACCTGCTCTTTGAGCCCGGATACATCTTTGAAGATGCTTCGTTCCTTGCTTTTTTGTTATCCTGCTTGGGAGCCGGGGTGTTAATTGCTCTTTTTGCTGTACTAAACTATGGTCTTAACGGTGCCCGCCTCGGAAACAAGGTGCTAAAAATCGGGTTGTCTGTGTTCGCCGGTATTATATTGGTCTTTGATGTATATTGGTTTGTGGATTTGTTGCTGTATCTTATCGAAGCTGACCTGCTTATGAATTTGGGGTCTATGAAGGTTTACTTCATTGTAGAAGGGGTAATGATATTTAGGTTTGTTTATATCCTCCCCTACTTGTTTCTGACTCCCTGCCGTAAGAGGGAAAACGCAGGATAATTACAGTTTTGCGACCGCGAAGCTTGGTATTGGTGATGACAGAATTTGTCCGATGAGGCAAATAATTATTAGGAGGTTTTGGTGTTTTGAAAAAGATTATGCTTGGAAACAGTGGGCTTGAGGTGCCTGCCATATCCTTGGGATGTATGAGGATATATAACCTGGATAAGGCAGAGATAAAAAGATTGATTGAAACTTCTATGGATGTGGGGGTTAACTTCTTTGACCATGCCGATGTGTATGGTAACGGAGATTGCGAAAGCTTGTTTTCTGAAGCTATCGATATGACCCCTTCTGTACGGGAAAAGATGTTTTTGCAATCAAAGTGCGGGATTGTGCCCAGAACCATGTATGATTTCTCAAAGGAGCATATTATTAAATCGGTGGAAGGAAGCTTAAGGAGACTGAAGACGGATTATTTGGATGTTTTGTTGCTCCATAGACCGGATGCACTGGTGGAACCCGAGGAGGTGTCAGAAGCCTTTGACAAGCTATTTGAAAGCGGGAAGGTGCGACACTTCGGAGTATCAAACCACAACCCCATGCAAGTAAAACTTCTGCAAAAGTATCTAAACCGTCCCATAGTCGCCAATCAACTACAACTGAGTATTGTTAATTCTACCATGATTTCTGCAGGAGTTAACGTAAACAGGAAGGAAGACAACGCCGTAGACAGAGACGGAGGTATATTGGATTTTTGCAGATTGGAGAACATTACCGTGCAGCCCTGGTCCCCCTTCTTGGCAGACCGAGAAGTGTTCTTGGGTAATACGAAATATGGAGAGTTGAATTCAAAACTGAGGGAAATCGGAGAAAAATATAATGTATCAAAGATTACCGTGGTGGTAGCCTGGATATTGAGACACCCGGCAAAAATGCAACCTATTGTAGGGACTACCAACCCGGAAAGGTTGATACAATGTGCTCGAGCGGTTGATATCGAGCTTACCCGCCAAGAATGGTACGAGATATTTAAAGCTGCCGGAAATAGATTGCCTTAACTAAAAGATTGACACAAAGCTCAATATATGGTACATATGTAAGTAAGATGTTGAGTATTTTTGAAAAATAAAGGAGAGAAAAATGAGAGATAAAAACAGAATTAAACCTTTTCTT
>CAZFVM010000107.1:0-4728 GCA_964522305.1 uncultured Oscillospiraceae bacterium | reverse complement strand
TAAATTCTCAAAGTAAATGCAACAGTAGAATTTAAAGTTGCGTTTAGTGTAAGAATTTACGGGTAAGAAAAAACAGCGAATTCTCAAATTTGAATCCTCGAATTTGAGAATCCAAATTTTATTCACCGGAAGCCTTTGGAGTATCGCGAAGCGCAAAATTTGCGATACAAAAATAAGTGTTTTAGTCCTGCTATTGCGTTTTTGGGGGTTTGATTGCCTTAAGTTTGATAAAATACAGCTCAAAAAATAAAAAACGGAGAGATTTAGGTGCATTCTATATGCTTATGTACTTAATTAATAAAAAAAGCAAATTCGGGTGGAAATTGGTTATCTGCCCTGTTATAATACTATTAGCCGTAAGGCATTACAAAAAAATCAGGAGAAGTATATGAAGAAGATTGCTTTTATAGGGGCGGGCAGTTTTGGTTTTACCCGCGCTCTGGTACGAGATCTGTTAACCTTCCCGGCGTTTGCCGACGCTCATATCGCCTTGATGGATATCAACGAGGAGAGATTGGACTTCTCTAACAGGGCGGTACAGAAGATTATCAAGGCGGGGAACTATCCCGCGACCGTCACCACCACCACAGACAGGGTTGAGGCGCTAAAAGACGCCGACGGAGTTGTCTGCACCATTCTTGCAGGGGACGTTGATGTCTGGCAGTACGACATCACAATTCCAAAGAAGTATGGGGTGGATATCAATGTGGGGGACACCCGAGGACCTTCGGGCATCTTCAGGTTCTTGAGGACAATCCCGGTTATGTTGGATATCTGTGAGGACATCCGGCAGCATTGTCCCAAGGCAATATTCCTAAACTATACCAACCCCATGGCGATGCTCTGCAGGGCAATGCAGGAAAAATATCCCGATCTTACTATTTCCGGTCTTTGCCACAGCGTACAAGGGACCAGCAATATGCTGGCTAACTGGATTGGCGCACCGGTGGATGAGATAACCTATCTTTGCGGGGGGATAAACCATCAGGCGTTTTTCTTAAAGTACGATTGGAACGGCGAGGATGCCTATCCTTTAATCAGAGAAAAGTTAAAGGACCCCGAGGTTTATAACAGAGAGATTGTCCGTAACAACATGTTCGAGCATTTGGATTACTATGTAACCGAGTCGAGCGGACACAACAGCGAATACAACGCTTGGTACAGGAAGCGCCCCGACTTAATAGAGAAATACTGTCTCCACGGCACCTACTGGAACCCCGGAGAATACGCGTATATCCTCAACGAATATACAAAGCGCAAAGACACTTGGAAGTCAGAGATCGAGGACTGGCTCAAAGAAGAAACCACAAACCTCAACAGGGGTTATGAATATGCGGCATATATATTTAATGCCGTGTTTGGGGATAATACCATTTACAAGTTCAACGGCAATGTCCGCAACTTCGATATTATATCCAACCTTCCCTATGGTTGCTGTGTAGAAGTCCCCGTGGTCGCCTCAAAGGCGGGACTGGAGACCATCCATGTAGGTGAGTTGCCGGAGCAATTGGCGGTATTGGTAAACACCAGCGCCCGTTGCGAAGAGTTGGCGGTGGCAGGAGCATTGGAGCATGACCGGAAGAAGGTCTTCCAGGCTATAGCCTTTGACCCATTGACTTCGGCGGTACTGACTTTGGACGAGATTAAAGAAATGGTGGACGAGATGTTCGAGAAAAACCGCGACTTCCTCCCGGAATTCTTTTAAAGACATTTAGCAAATACAAAACAAACTCCCTGATTATATTCTCGGGGAGTTTTTTATCGTTTTTTTCAATCGGGCAAAAATGTTTTTAATCTGTTTTGTCGAGGGCTGTTGCTATAATCAAGCCGTGGTCTCCGGCTAAATCGTTTTTGCCAAAAAGCTCATAAACAGGGTCTGCAGGGTAGGGAACCTTGGGGGTTGACCTGCGTATTTGGCAGGATAAGCTTATGTCTTTTGCTTCCAAGATAATTTGGTATTCTTTTATCCCATAAGATATATTATCTTTTTTGCTTGTATATTCCTTTATGGGTTTTACAGAGCACTCAAACCACCCGGCATCGATGGCATCATCACCGCCGGCGACAGTTCTTTCTTCAAAGTCGGTAAAGACGGCGGTGAAGGCGATGGTGATAATCCTGGTCCGGGGGTCCCTGTCGGGATTTGAAAAACACCCCAATTGCCTTATGGCTACTCCTCGCACCCCGGTTTCTTCTTCCAGTTCCCGCAGGGCTGCCTGTTCTGCCGTCTCGTCAGGCTCTACAAACCCGCCGGGTAACGCCCATTTACCCAGGTTGGGGTGTCCGCCCCTGCGGATAAGCAGGATTTTGCCGTTATCTGCCAGCACTATATCCACGGTCACAGAAGGCCGCTGAAAAATCGAAGGGTCGTATTGGGCGAGGAATTCCTCCTCGGTCAACCCGTTTTGGTCTCTGAGCATATTACACCTCTTTGGTTTTATAAGGGTTTTTTGACTATTTGTGAGTAAGGTCGGGGATATTTGTTATCCGTGATTCTTGTTTTTTGTATGATTATCAGGGTATGGGTGCGGTCGGTCTCGGGGATTTCATAATCTTTGGTCAAAACTACCTTTCCACCGAGTTGTTTGAGGGTTGTTTGGGATGTCTCGAGTTCCAAGCGACCTTTACTACCCTTCATAGCTATGAAATATCCGCCTTTTTTGACCAAAGGCAGACAAAGCTCACAGAGAATATTTAGGGCAGCCACCCCTCTTGCCACCGCTATGTCAAAGCCTTCTCTGTGGTCGGTCCTTGCAAGTTCTTCCGCTCTGCCGAGCAGGGTATATAGGTTGTCTATCTCCGCTAACTTTGCGGTCTCTGAGACAAAGGCTAACTTCTTTGCCGTAGAGTCGTTGGCATATATCCTGCAATCTTTGGCACATACCGCCAAGGGAAAGGAGGGGAACCCGCCGCCGCACCCCACATCAACAACGGTTTTGTTGACAAAAAGCCCGGTGTCAATCAGAGTTAAGGAGTCATAAAAGTGGAGTAACGCTATATCCTCCGGGGTCTTTAGTGCGGTGAGGTTGTGGATTTTGTTTTGTTCCGACAGCTGTTTTGCCACCACTGCCAATTTCTCGGCCTGAAGGTCGTTAAGGGGATAGTGTCGGCGGGTTATCTCAATTATTCGGTGGACATCAGGATTCATGGGTGTCCTCCTCGTCCTCTTTGTCTATCCTGCCGTATTGGGAAAGATAAACCAGCAACACCGAAATATCCGCGGGAGATATCCCGGAAATCCTTGAGGCTTGCCCCACACTCTTTGGCTTTATCCGTTGAAGCTTTTGGGCAGCTTCTATGCGTATTCCCCGTATCTTCGAGTAATCTATGTCCGGGGGCATTTGTTTTTCTTCTAACTTTTTGAACCTGGCGACCTCTGCTAATTGCTTTTTTATATACCCTTCGTATTTGATTTCGATCTCTACTTTTTGCTTGATATCCTCGGGGATATCCGGCGGGGTTGCTTCAAGAGCGTAGATATCCGCCAGGGTAATCCCGCTTCGGCGAAGTAAAACATCCTTTCTTATCCCGTGGTCTATGGGGTCATAACCCTTTTCGATAAGCAGGGCATTTAAATCCTCGGAGCAGGGGAGACTCTCGCTACCCAGTCGCTCTATCTCGGCATTCATTATATCTTGGTCTTTGAGGTAGTTGTCATAGGTAGCTTTGTCCAACAGCCCTATCTCCCTGCCCTTGTCCGCCAACCGTGCCATGGCGTTGTCCTGTCGCAGCAGCAGTCGATATTCGCTTCTGGAGGTCATCATTCGGTAGGGCTCGTCCGCTCCCTTGGTCACCAAGTCGTCTATCAAAGTACCTATATATCCGTCACTGCGCAAAAGCACAAAGGGGGATTGCCCTTTTATCTTTCGAACGGCGTTCACCCCTGCTACCAGCCCTTGGGCAGCGGCTTCCTCATAACCGGAGGTACCGTTGAACTGCCCGGCACCGTAGAGGTTTTGTATCTCTTTGAACTCCAAAGTAGAGTTGAGCTGGGTAGGATCGCAACACTCATATTCTATCGCATATGCGGTCCTCATAAACACCGCGTTCTCCAGCCCCGAAACCGAGCGGGTCACCCTTTTTTGCACCTCTTCCGGCAGGGAGGAGGATAGCCCTTGAAGATATACCTCGGCGGAGTCTTCTCCAATAGGCTCTATAAAGATTTGATGTCGGTCCTTGGTGGGGAACTTAACTATCTTGTCTTCTACGCTGGGGCAGTACCTCGCTCCGGTCCCTCTGATATCCCCGGAATACATCGGGGCACGATGCAGGTTTTCTTCGATTATTCGGTGGGTCTCTTTATTGGTATAGGTGATATAACATACGTTCTTGTTTACCCCCGGCTCGGGGGAGGTGAACATAACCGGGATGTCGTCCCCGGGTTGGACCTCTACCTTGGTATAGTCGATGCTGTTTTTGTGTATCCTTGGGGGTGTGCCGGTCTTAAACCGCGCCAGGCTAATCCCGGCATCGGTCAGGTCCTTTACCAGCCGCTTGGCGGCGATAGTGTTGTCCGGTCCCGCCTCCACCGATTCTTCCCCCACAATAATACGAGCACCCAGAGAAGTGCCGGTGGCTATTACAACTGCCTTTGCCGGATGAAAGGCACCGTAAGCAGTGTAAATACCGACGGCTTTTTTGTCCTCTATCTTTATCCCTACAACTTCTGCTTGCACCAGGCTTAGGTTATCCGTTTTTTCCAGCAAGGTTTTCATATATTCCCGGTAT
>CAZFVM010000106.1:0-4884 GCA_964522305.1 uncultured Oscillospiraceae bacterium | reverse complement strand
AGAGTTGCATCCATGGTTTTGTTTGTCGCTTCTTTATTATCAATATTTGGTGGGTTGATTTTAACGAATATAGTGTCCAATATCAACGGACTTTTCGTTGAGAATATGTGGGCGTTCTTTTTGTTCACGCCGGTACCGGTCGCATCAATTGTTTTTGGATTTGCTTTAAAGTCAAAAGGCTACAAGTACAAAAAGAATATTATAACTGGGTTTATAATTTTCGCATTACTTTGTATCTACGGTTCATTTGTTTTTATGTTTTGATATTTGCAGTGCATCATTTTGTTCTCTTCACTTGTTTTTTGTATCTCTTCACTTATTTTCTTTCCCCTTCAATTCCGAATTCCGAATTCCGAATTCCGAATTAGTCTTTTGCCTTTCTCTTTTTTGAAATTTCGAAATTATAACTTTCATTTTTGATTATTTGTGCTATAATCATGGTAGTTTTAGAACACATTTGGTGAAACTTGAATTTAGGTGGAATTATCCATGCAAAACCGAGACAAATCTCTACGCACAAATATGTTTCTTATGGGTACTGCAGGGTTTTTAGCTTATGGTGCTTGCTATGCAGGGCGAAGTATATTGAGTGCGGTCGTTCCCCAAATGCTAATCTCCACTACCTTTACCCGAGCGGATTTCGGCCTTATGGCATCCGCTTTCTTTTTGACTTATGGAATCGGTCAAATTATTAATGGAATTATGGGGGACAAGATAAACCCCAAGTATATGGTGAGTGTGGGACTAATTTTTGCCGGATTTGGCATAGCCGCTTTCCCTTTTATAAACAGTGTTTCCGAGGGAGTTATGCTTTGGGGACTATGTGGATTTTCCCTCTCCATGCTCTGGGGTCCGCTAACCAAAACCTTTGCAGAGAACGCAATTGACAAAACCGCAAGAATACTCATTACTTCCTTGAGTGTATCTGCCATAGTCGGGTCATTGGCAGCTTTTACAATAGCGACCACGGTGTCTGCTTTGGACAAGTGGGAGCCGGCTTTTTTTATAACCGGCGGGCTTCCTATTGTAGCTTCGATTATTTGGTTTGTGATTATCCACGGTTTGGAAAAGAAAAAGGTTATAAAACCGGTTGACCGCAGTATAAAGCGCAAGCTGGACAAACAAACTCTATATCTTATGTTAGGTCAAGGGGTTTTGTTTATGTTTATGGTCTCCATGATAAACGGTATAGTAAGAAACGCAGTGTCTTTTTGGATTCCATCTTATCTAAACGAAAAATTGGGGTACGAGCCTGCGGTGTCTGCAGGTATTTCCGGGGTTTTACCCTTTGTCAATTTACTGGGAACCTTCACCGGAATAGTACTCCTTCGCAAACTGCGTTATCAAGAGTTCAGGACAATAACATACCTTTTTTTCTCTTCGGTATTTATGTTTTTGTTCGCATTTTTGTCCTCCGACAACTATAAAGCCTTGACAGTTGTTTTGATTTTCGTTGGATGTGCCACTATGTCCTCGGCGAGCAATGTAATATTTTCTGCCTATTGTCTGAGATTTAAGGCTACCGGATTCATATCCACCATAACCGGACTTTTGAATTTTGGGGCATACGCTGCCTCTTCGGGGGCAAGCGCTTTGTTTTCTTTTACCATATCCCGAGGGGGATGGGATATGACGGTTTTGTTGTGGAGCAGTCTTGCCCTCATAGGGGCGTTGGCGGCGCTTATTGCCAGAGGAAGATATGACTACCCGTATTCGCAAACATAAGATTTTTGCAAAAGAAAGGATTGTTTTATGAAGTCTTACAGAAGAGAGTTAACTATTAACACCCCAACCAGAAGAGCGTTTGTAAACATAACTCACTTGGTAGAAGAGGCGTTGGAAGACAATAAGATAAGGGAGGGGTTATGCCTGGTAAACGCCATGCACATAACCGCCAGTGTTTTTATAAACGACCATGAGAGTGGATTGCATAGAGATTTCGAAAGATGGTTAGAAAAACTCGCTCCTGAAAAGCCTTACGACCAATATGACCACAACGGATATGAGGATAATGCCGACGCTCATTTAAAACGCTCTGTAATGGGCAGGGAAGTCTGTGTTGCCATAACAAAGGGACAGCTGGATTTTGGCCCCTGGGAGCAAATATTTTATGGCGAGTTCGACGGTAAACGAAACAAGAAAGTATTGATAAAAATAATTGGGGAATAAAAGAAATCCTAAAGGGCACTCCTTTAGGATTTCTTTTATTCATGTGATTAAGTCACGGTAATCGGAAGGTGTGAAAGTTATCCTGTCAAAAGTGGGATTTGTGTTTGTAAAACCCACTTTCATCCTTTACCCCACTGTAAGGAGGATTCGATTTGAATTATCTACTGACCTTTGTAGAGGGCATCGTTACTTTTATTTCCCCCTGCGTTTTGCCGATGTTACCGGTCTATGTTACCTATTTTGCCGGGGATAGAGAAAATAACCAAAACCGTAGTTTGCTTATGAACTCCTTGGGTTTCGTAAGTGGTTTTACCATTGTTTTTACTACACTCGGTATACTTGCGAATCAGCTCACCCCGTTTTTTACAAAACATGAAACGGTGGTTAATATTGTAATCGGCATTGTTATCATTCTGTTTGGTCTGAATTTTATTGGTATAATAACGATACCCTTTCTTAATACAAACAGAGGGATAAAGAGCACCAAGAAGGTGAAAGGTTTTTTCTCGGCTCTTTTGTTAGGCATTGTGTTTGCCATTAGCTGGAGCCCTTGCGCCGGGCCATTTTTAGGAGCCGCCTTGTCGATGGCTGCAACGACACCCGGTGTAGAAAGAGATGTATTGCAGGGCGCATTACTACTATTTACGTACTCTTTGGGATTGGGAATACCCTTTATTCTCAGCGCGGTATTTATCGATAAGCTCGGAGGTCTTTTTAGTGCGATAAAAAAGCATTATCGTATTATTACAATCATTTCCGGGTCTTTGCTTATAGTGCTCGGAATTTTGATAGCCACAGGCAAATTATATACTTTGTTCGGTTAATAAGGAGAGTTAAAATATGACTTTTTACAAAAACAAGATTTTTATAGCTTTTTTATTGCTACTGACAGCGGGGTTATTGCTATTTACTGCCTGCGCCGGTCCCGAGGAATCATCTAAGGATACCGGCTCGGAGCAAAACACAGAATCCAAAAAAGAAGAAGATTACCCGGACGCCCTGGATTTCTATGTTTACAACTCCATGGGACAAAAGGTAAACCTAAGCGACTTTAAGGGAAAGGCTGTAATCGTAAATTTCTGGGCAAGCTGGTGCACTCCTTGTAAGGCAGAGCTCCCCGACTTTCAGAGTGTTTACGATGTCCATAAGGGAGAAGTTGTGTTCTTGATGGTAAACTTGACCGACGGCAGCAGGGAGACCAAAGAGAAAGCGGCAGCTTATATCAATGACGAAGGCTACACCTTTCCCATTTATTATGATATGGACGGATATGCGTCAAACACATATTCGATTCGTTCCATACCTACTACAATTTTTGTTGATACCGAGGGCAAACTCAGAAAAACCCATATAGGGCTTGCGAACGAACAATTGTTATTGTCCGAGCTATCCAAAATGATGGATTAAAATATATGCAAAACATATAACGTACAAATACAAATCACCCGAAAGATTATAACCTCGGGTGATTTGATTATTACAAACTTTTAAGTTTTTGTCCTTTGAGCTTTTTACTCTTTCTTTTTGCCCTTGCTCTTAAGCTTGTCTTTTGAGATTGACCCGGAGTATACCAAAGCCATTTTTGCTGATATCGGTCCCACAAGTTCGTACAATACCGAAGAAGACAAAATAATGGTCAATAGCATGTCACCTTCCGTGGGTGGCAACAATCTTTTACCCAAAAACGCCAGGCCGATAGCGACTCCTGCCTGAGGTACCAGTGCCAATCCGAGATATTTTCGAATCTCCGGGGAGGCTTTTGCCATCACTGCACCGGAATATGCTCCCACATATTTTCCCACAATTCTGATAAAGAAGTATACAACACCAATAATGCCCAAAGTGCCAAAAGCGCTAAGGTCAAGGTTCATTCCGGACACCACAAAGAACATGGACAAAATAGGGGGCGCAAATCTCTCTATTTGCTTGTACAAATCCTTGTCTTTGGTAAGATTTATATAAGTGGTACCAAAAAGCATACAGGACAATAGGGGAGAAATTTCCAGAGCGGCACAAAAACCTGCAAGTCCCAATAGCAATGCTATGGTAAGGATTAGGCGATTATCCTCGCTTCGGGTAGGTGTAACAATCTTTGTAAGTATAAACCCGCTCAAAAATCCGATTACCAAAGCAATAATATTATAAAATATAGGTAAAAATATACTTAAGAAAGAAAGATCCCCGGAAGCATTGGTGCTGATAAATGCGGTTGCGATGCTAAAAGCGATAAGACACACCGCATCGTCAAAAGCTACTACCTGTAAAAGGGTGTTTACAAAATTCCCCCGAGCTCGATATTGGCGTATAGTAGCCATGGTGCTGGCAGGGGCAGTGGCGGTAGCGATAGCTCCCAACAATATACTAAAGTCCCATTCGAGCCCAAAGATATAGCGCATGGAGACTGTCACCAACACCCCCGCCAATAAGGATTCCATGATAGTGATTATAAAAACCCCGTATCCGGTTTCCATAAAGGCTTCTTTTTTGAAGAACCTACCTATTCCAAATGCGATAAAGGCTAATGCAATATCGCTGACAAACCCCATGTTTTCTATCATGGGTTGAGGGATTACGTTCAATACATGGGGACCTATTAATATACCGGCAAGTATATAACCTGTAACATTCGGCAATTTGGCCGGCTTTGTTACTCGGGTCATAAGGAACCCCACCAGCAAAATTATAGAGATGGTCAAAAGTATGGTGGTGGTATCG
>CAZFVM010000105.1:0-4957 GCA_964522305.1 uncultured Oscillospiraceae bacterium | reverse complement strand
ATGTAGCAAAGGTAAATCCGTTCCCGCCGCCTTTGTTTCCGATATCTTTGATACTGTCGTACAATCCGCCGGTTTCATGGACTATGGGGACTGCTCCGTATCTGCTGGATATCATCTGCGCCAACCCGCAAGGCTCGCTCTTTGAAGGCATCAAGAACATATCGGCACCGGCATATATACGCTTTGCCAATACCTTATCAAAATCGATTATAGTCTTTACTCTGCCGGGATATCTGTGGGCAAGGGACAAAAAGTAGTTTTCGTAATATCTGTCACCCGTCCCCAATACCACCAGCTGTGCGCCATCTTCCAGTATATCCTCTGCCGCCAAGGTAACTAAGTCAAGCCCCTTATGGTCCACCAACCTGGAAATAATAGCCATTAAAGGCTCATCCGATACTTCGAGTTCCAAGTGCTCCTGCAAAGCTTTTTTGCCGGCGGGTTTCCTGTCTAAACTACGATAAGAGAAGTTTACAAACAACTCCTTATCCTTAGACGGGTTGTAAACATTTCTGTCTATGCCGTTTAGTATCCCCACTAATTTATCTTTGTTTTCCATCATAATGGTATGTAAACCATGGGCCTTTTCGGGATATTTTATCTCCTCCGAATAAGTAGGGCTGACAGTTGTAACCATATTTGCACTAACCACCGCTCCTTTTAATAGGTTGATGGTGTGGTTAAACTCCACAGTACTGGCATCAGACTCTCCTAAGCTAAATACGTCATTTAGTATTTCAAAACCGTATATGCCTTGATATTGAAGGTTATGAATAGTAAAGACGCTTTTTATATCTGCGAAACTGGAATCCAGAGCATACCTCCTGCTAAGGTAAATCACACTGAGGGCAGCTTGCCAATCATGGGCATGAAGGATATCCGGATAAAAACCCACTTGATTCATTAATTTAAACACCGATTCCGAGAAAAAAGCAAAGCGTTCCGCATCATCGAACTCACCATACATGAAGGGACGCTTAAAATAGTATTCGTTATCAATAAAGTAAAAAACCACGTTGTTGTGAGTATATGTAAAAATACCGCAGTATTGTCTTCGCCAGGTTAAAGTAACATCGGTTGCGGATACAAACTCGAACTTTTCTCGGATTGTCGGGTCAATTGTACCATATAACGGTAATACTACCCTTATATCCATTTCTTTGTCTTTATCTTTGATTGCTGCGGGAAGGGAACCTATAACATCCCCTAACCCGCCCGACGTGGCAAAGGGTAACGCCTCGCTTGCAACGAACAACACTTTTTTCATACTTTACCTCCGTAACACTTTACAGTATCTGTGAATCATATTCTACTTTACAGTACCATATGAATTAAATATATGCGTCTTTCTCTATATAAAAGGGCCTGGTTTCGTGGCCGGATAATACCCTGCCGTCTCTTACTACCACGTTCTTGTCTGTGATGACACAGTTCATGTAAATATTGTCCCCGGTCAGGGTATCCTGCATTAGGATAGAGTTTTTTATATTGGTGCCGTACCCCACCTTTACTCCTCGGAAAAGGATAGAGTTTTCTACTGTGCCCTCTATAACACACCCGTCGGCTATCAAAGAGTTCTTGACCCTTGCTTCTTGTCTGTATAAAGCGGGTGCGGAGTTACGGACTTTTGTAAACACAGGACGAGTCTTGACTCCAAACAAAGCCCTTCTGGTATCGGGGTTTAACAGGTCCATGCTACAGAAATAATAATCTCCGAGGGAATTTATTGATGCAAAATAACCGTCATATTTGTAGACCATATAGTTTGAACTCGATAGGTTCTTTGTGATTACATCATTCAAAAAACTGGTGTAGTTGTGGGCGGTGGCGTCCTGAATCAAATCCTCTAAATATTTTCTGCGCATAATCCAAATATTGAGATTTACATCCTTAAATCCACCGGAATATCCGGTATGCTCACTGATATCGGTTATTCTTTGATCGGAATCATATTCGATAATTGATATGCGCTTACGAACCGATGCCGGGACATAACTGCTCTTTACTGCAAAGGTGGCATCAGCGCCGCTCTCAATATGTTGATTAATCATCTCTGTCAAGTCTATATTGCAAATAACATCGCAATCCGAAAGGATGACATACTCTTCTTTGCAGTTGGAGATAAAGGCAATAACACTTCTCAGCGCTTCTAATCGGGTGGTATATAAGGTGTTTTGCATATTTGCATATGCGGTTATAAAGGGTGGAAGGATCTGTACTCCTCCCCGCCTCCTCGCCAAGTCCCAGTCCTTGCCGGTACCTATATGGTCCATTAACGACTGATAATTATAGTGGGTTATCACCCCGACATGGGTGATCCCGGAGTTTACCATATTTGATAAGGTAAAATCAATAAGCCTGTAACGGCAACCAAAGGGCACCGAAGCCATTGTACGCATTCTGGTAAGTTCTGCGATATCCTTATCATGAATGTTTGAAAAAATTAATCCGACAACCGAACTCACAATTAACACCGCCCTTTTTTATTTTTCGTTTAGATATCTGAAATCGACCATTTCATTATCGGGTATGGTAAAGCCGTCTTTGATGTTTAGCTCTGAACCTATCAGGGTTATCCCCGAAGCCTCTTGTCTGGGCTTACCGATTGTTACCCCCATCCCTATTTGAGTATCTCGATCGCACACCGTATAATCTACAACCGCGCCGTTCTTGACCGTGACATTGTTAAATATAACGCTATCCCGTACCACAGCGTTGGCTTCTACTACCACCCCGGAGGATAAAACGGAATTAATAACCGTGCCGTAAATCTCACACCCCTCGGTTATAAGGGAGTTTGATACTTTTGCGTTGTTGCCGACGAAGTGAGGGGGCTCGGCATAGTTACGGGAGAAGATTCTGCGCTCTCTGTCCTTTAATGACAACTTGGGGTGATCCCCCAACAAGTCCATGTTAGCCTCCCATAAACTGTCTATTGTCCCCACATCCTTCCAATATCCGTCAAACCTGTAGGCAAACATCCGCTCTCCACCTTCTAACATTGCAGGAATAACGTTCTTGCCAAAGTCTTTGTCGCTGTCTTTGTCCTTCTCGTCGGTTATAAGATAATTAAAAAGCTTGTCCTTTGAAAAAACATACACCCCCATTGAGGCTAAAGTGCTCTTTGGCTTTTTAGGTTTTTCTTCAAATTCGACAATCGACATATCTTCATCGGTGTTCATTATCCCAAACCGAGAAGCTTCGCTCAAGGGTACATCAAAAACAGCTATGGTGCAGTCTGCTTTGTTTTTTTTGTGAAAATCAACCATTGCGGAATAGTCCATCTTATATATGTGGTCTCCCGAAAGAACCACCACATATTCCGGATCATATTTCTGGATAAAGTTGATGTTTTGGTATATGGCGTTGGCTGTGCCCTTGTACCAATCCGCCCGCTTTGACGCTTGATAAGGAGGCAACATCATCACCCCGCCGTGTGCCCTATCAAGATCCCAGGGTTGACCGTTGCCGATATACTCGTTTAATGCCAAAGGCTGATATTGAGTCAGAACTCCGACGGTATCAATCCCGGAATTCACGCAGTTTGAAAGGGGAAAGTCAATTATTCTGTATTTTCCGCCGAAAGGTACGGCAGGCTTTGCAAGGTGCTCCGTCAACAGATACAGGCGACTCCCCTGTCCTCCCGCCAAAAGCATTGCGACTACTTCTTTTTTGCTCATCATAATTGAAAACCTCTCTGTGTTTGTAAATCACCGGTCTTTATTTGTTTGTCTTTATATCCTTGGATAAAACACGTCCCGACAAGGGAGGAATGTCTAAAAATAGAGCATACTTGCCTTCTGCAACTTTTTTTGCCCTGATTGCCTTGGACCTGCTATCGTCGGTTCCGCCAAAATCCATGGCGTCTGTGTTGATAAGGGTGTGATACCAGCCATATTCCTCAACCGGTATCATATAATCCTTGTACCCCTTCGCAGAAAAATTCAATACTGTCAAAACCTTGTTTTCTGATTTGTCCATACGGACATAGGCGTAGAGGTTATCCTCGCTTTTGTCTGCATATATCCAGCGAAAACCATCCCAAGAGCCGTCAATTTCCCACAAAGGAGGCGAATCTATGTATGTGTGATTCAAAGCTTTAACAAACTCCCAAAGCTGTCTGTGCTTATCGAAGTCCAGCATGAACCACTCTAACTCGTCTGCAAAATCCCACTCCCTGAATTGACCGTACTCGCTTCCCATAAACATCAACTTCTTGCCCGGATGGGTCATCATATAGGTGAGATAGGTCCTTGTAGTAGCAAACTTTTGGTCATAATCCCCGGATGCTTTATCTAACAGAGACTTCTTCCCGTGGACAACCTCGTCATGGGAAATAGGTAATAAAAACCGCTCGTTGAAAGAATACATCATAGAAAAGGAAAGCTTGTTGTGATTGTAATATCTGAAATATGGGTCTAATGACAGATACTTCAAAGAGTCGTTCATCCAACCCATGTTCCACTTAATATCAAAGCCCAGCCCGTCCTTGCCGGTTACATTGACATAGTCGGTGGACTCTTCGGCTATCATAAGACAGTCGGGATGATGGTTTGTACGGGCTTTGTTTAACTTCTTGAAAAACTCGACTGCCTGGATGTTTATATTGGAACCGTCGGGGTTCGGGTTCCAGGAACCGGGCTCTTTATCATAATCAAGATATAGCATAGATGCAACCGCATCCACTCTGAGACCGTCGATGTGATACTTCTCAAACCAATAAAAAGCGTTGGATATAAGAAAGGATTGGACCTGGGTTCTGCCTACATCAAAATAACGGGTACCCCAAGTTCTGTTTTCTATTCTGTCATGACCTTGATACTCATACAATGGAGCACCGTCAAACTCATATAATCCATGGGCATCTTTGGGAAAGTGAGCAGCAACCCAGTCTACTATAACTCCTATACCTTTGGAATGCATTATATCTACGAACTTCATAAAGTCGTGGGGGTTG
>CAZFVM010000104.1:0-5042 GCA_964522305.1 uncultured Oscillospiraceae bacterium | reverse complement strand
CTGCTTACTAGCCACCCCCGCTAAATGGGCAGCCTAAATATACTATCACAACACCTAATCATTGTCAAGGGGTTTTGACAAAAAATATTATAACCCGACGATTTGTGAAAAACGTCGGGTTATATAGAATCAAGATAATATATTTTTGTGTATTTTATATTCTATGTCCGCGAGGACATCCTTGCGTATAGTCTAATCCCTCTTTATTAGATGAAGAAGTGCAGCTCCGATAATACCGGCTTGATCGTTGAGAGAGCTGACCTCAATCCTGGTAGTACACTCACCGATACATTCCCTAATCGGATTGAGTAATGTATCCCCTTCTTTTGATATACCTCCGCCAAAGACTAAAATGTCCGGTTGGAGGATGGATATTATATTGGCAGTACCCAAGCACAAAAGCTTTGTGTAGTCATTGAATATACTCCTGGCAATCCCGCAGCCTTCTCTTAGAGCTATAAACAGAGTTCTGCCATCGATAATTCCCTTATTATCTGACACCACGTTGCCGAGAATACTGTAAGGTGCGCTTTCTACTTCCGTCTTTACTCGTTCGATTAAAGACTTGGTTGATGCTAAAGTTTCCCAGCAACCTATCTTACCGCAAGCACATCTCTTTCCGTTTATATCCATAACCATGTGGCCTATTTCTCCGGCTCTGTTGTTGTTGCCGTGAATTAACTCGCCGTTGATAATAATTCCGCCTCCGATACCTGTGCCGAGAGTAACCATAACTACATTACAAGACCCCTTTGCAACTCCGGCGTGATATTCACCCCACACGGCACAGTTGGCATCGTTGTCTATATATACCTTCTTGTTAAATGCCTCGGTTAAATGTCGCACTAGCGGAGTCTGGCGAAAGGGTAGGTTTCCCGCTCGTCTTACCACACCTTGTTGGATATCGATAGAGCCGGGGCTTCCTATGCCGATAGACTCTATTTCGCTCCACTTTACACCGCTTTTCTTCATTAAGTCCTTGACTGCGGTTATTATCTTTGAAACAAGGGTTTTTTCATCCGGGCTTCCTGCTGTGCGAGTGCCGGACCTGCGGACCACCTTGTAATTGTCATCTACCAAACCAACCGAAACGCTGGTTCCGCCCAAATCTATACCTATTCGCATTTATCTACCTCCCTTTGTATACTTCTTTACAATAGCTGCCATCTCGTCTATGTTTTGTTCCATATCTGTGACCAATTTAAATTGAGTTCTTGCACGGTCTAAGTTTTGTCCTTCGTAATGGAGGGCGAAATATTTGTCTCCGTCTAAGTGGTCGGTCAAAAATCGCATCCCACACTCTATGGTCATCATAATGGCTCCATGGGGTAACAACTCTATCTCTTCTTCGGTCAGTGTGTCCCCTGCCTGTTCCAAAAAACCCATTGTATATTCTTCGAACAAGGAAAGGACAAAATTCACCTTGGATAAATTTTTCTCGTCTTCGGCGGCAGAACTGGCGCCAAACCTTATACTGTCTCCAAAGTCATACAATGCCGAACCTGGCATAACCGTATCTAAATCTATGACACATACTCCTTCGTCGGTCTCGTTGTCCATCATAATGTTGTTTAGCTTTGTGTCGTTGTGGGTGACTCTCAAGGGTATTGTTTTATCTGTTAATTTATCTACGATTAGAGAATAATAGTCCTCTCTTTTGTTGACAAACTCTATCTCGGGACCGACATCCCGAGCCCTGTCATAAAGGTCATCTTGTACCGACAGCTTGAAGTTTTGGTATCTGACTACGGTGTTGTGAAAATCCTTTATAGTCTCGTGTAGCATCTCTGCCGGGAAGTCGGATAACTGCTTTTGGAACTTACCGAAGGCTTTGGCAGAGTTGCGAAACAAGATTGGACGAACCGCGAAATCATGACTGGTGGCATCCTTAATAAAGATATAAATCCGGTAATATCCCGTCTCGTCCTCATACTTATAGCCCCCGTCTTTGGCAGGGATTAGAGTCAATACTTCCCGCTTTACATCACCGCCTTCTGCCATAACCTTATTTGCAATAAAGGTCGTCACAGCATGGATGTTATCCATGAGGCGGTCCGGATCTTTGAATATCTTTGTGTTGACCCTTTGCAAAATATAATCGTCGGGTCCGTCACTAAACAAACGATAGGTTATATTAATATGCCCTTGCAAAATCTTTACCGCGTCCAATACTTCGCCGGTGATATTAAAGTTTGAGGCTATTGACTTAATCTCTTCTAATCTTAGTTCCATAATTTGTTTGGATATACTCCTGTTTTTACTTGATCTGCTATATGATTAACAACAGATTCTTTGTCCTCTCTGTAAGTGATACCATACCACTTAGTATTGGTAGGCAATACTTTTACCGCAACTTTATTCGTGTCCATGGCTTGTTTTACTGCTGTGGGTAGATAATACTCACATTTGCCAAGATCATCCTTATTGGATATAAAGAAGTCGCGAAATCCACTCTCTAAGTAATCCAAAAACCCGATATCAAAACCCCAAAAGTTCATTGACACCACTGAGTCTTCGGAAAGCTTGGTCCAACCAGTCTCTTCTTCATAATATGCCACATCCCCGTCTACTCGCATTATCTTTGTTCGCTCGGTTATGCTTTCCAACACATAGTCTTTGTCGGTAGTACAGACTGCTCTGGATACATGCCCGTTTTCTGTCAAAGTGTTCTTTAACACAAATCCCGACATGCAATAATTAGGCAGTTTTCCCTCGGGGTTTGTTGCAAAAAACTCGGCAGTCTGCATATAGCTTTCTCTGCCATAAAAATCATCGGCGTTTATTACAACGAAATTATCGGTTATTTTGGACTTCGCAGCCAAAACCGCATGCCCGGTACCCCAGGGCTTTGTCCTGTCTTTGGGGATTATTATGTCGTTGGGAAGCTTTGGTATATCCTTAATATCTTGAAAGGCATACTCAACAGTAATCCGGCTTTCTATTTTGTCCCCGACGGTTTCTTTAAATACAGCTAAGTTTTCTTCTTTGATAATAAACACAACCTTATCAAAACCGGCAGTTATTGCATCATACACAGAATAATCGATGATAAATTCCCCGGAGGGTCCGACCGGCTCCAATTGCTTTAGCCCACCGTATCTGCTGCCCAGTCCTGCTGCCATAACAACCAAAGTCATAAATAGTCCTCCATGTTAAGTAAAAATGTGTTATAATATTGTAGAATTCGACTCTAGCCTATGCGCTTTGAGATTGCTCGACAGAGGTGCTTTTGCCATGAGTCTGCAAAGAATTTATATAAAAACAGCTGTTGGTATTTAATTTTTGACTACAATATGTTATCTTGAATATATCATAAAAGATTTTTTTTGTAAACAGGAGAATGTTATGAGTAACGATAAGGTAAAAATTGGTGTTATCGGACTTGGCTCTCGAGGGATGGGTATATTGAAGGGTATCCTGCTCAAGATGTACAAGGATGGGTTGATCGAAATACTGGGAGTCTGCGACACTTATGAAGACAGGGCAAAAGAAGGCGCCGAGGCTGTTGTTAATGCCGGCGGTAAAGAACCCGTTTGTTCGGTGGATTATCGGGATATAATCGCCATTGATGAGATTGATGCGGTGATGATATTGTCTGCCTGGGAGTCCCATGTGGAGATGTCGATCGCTGCCATGAGAGCCGGTAAGCATGTCGGGCTTGAGGTGGGCGGCGCTTATTCTATAGATGAGTGTTTTAGGCTGGTAAACACCCACGAAGAAACGGGAATGCACTGTATGATGCTGGAAAATTGTTGTTATGGCAGAAAAGAGCTCATGGTGTTAAACATGGTCAAAAAAGGTGTCTTTGGTGATATAGTTCATTGCTCCGGTGGGTATCTCCACGACTTGAGGGAGGAGATTGCCTTCGGTGATATAAACAGACATTACAGACAAAGAAATTATTTTTATCGCAACTGTGAGAACTATCCCACCCACGAGCTTGGCCCTATTTCGAAGGTCTTGAGTATAAATCGCGGTAACAGAATGCTTTATCTGACCTCTGTGGCTTCTTGTGCTAAGGGGTTACACGAATTTGTGGTGGAAAAAAGAGGTGTAGACCACCCCTTGGCAAAGTTGGATGTAGCCCAGGGTGATATTGTAACAACTATAATTAAGTGTGCAGGAGGGCAAACAATTGTCCTGACATTGGACACCACCTTGCCCAGGACTTATTCAAGGGGCTTTACGGTCAGAGGAACAAAAGGAATGTTCTGTGAAGACGGCAACTATATCCATATGGATGGTGAGAGCGAATGGACGCCGGTAGCAAATATGGTGAATTCGGCAGACAAATATGCGGAAGAATACGAACACCCAATATGGGAAGAATACAAGAACAATCCGGTAGCCGGTCATGACGGAATAGATTGGTTGGTATATAACGCTTTTGTCGACAGCGTAAAAAACAACAGGATTCCTCCGATTGATACTTATGATACAGCCACTTGGATGTGCATAACTCCTTTGAGCGAAGAGTCAATAGCCGGAGGCGGAAAACCGGTGAGTATACCCGACTTTACAAATGGCAAATGGGTGCTGAGAACCGAAGAAAAGCAACAGGAACCCGGACTATACGACCTTTAAAAAACAAGGGCTTTTGCCCTAGTCGGTCAATCAAAAAAACCACTTATTTTTTTGAAAGACTAAGTGGTTTTTTTATTTGTGATTTAGCTTTGTATTCTTTCTCCCCTGTGAGTTATGCAACGGGCGAGGTATTCGTCGTAAGTCTCTATCTCAAACTCTGAAAGAATAGCACTGATATCCGTGTCAAGGCTCTCACTAGTTAACAAAACAGTCCCTGTCTTACCCGGATCATAACAAGTGAGGTTGTCTTTATACTTTTGTTTTGCTTGTTTGATTTTGTCCATATTATAATCTAAGTGAACTACCCTGCAATCTGTGTTTATATCGGCACCGGCATAATCATAGTACTCGGTGGTGTGTGCCAAAACTCTACCCAAGGGGCTAATTATTCTGCCGGTTTTGCCGGAGATGGCGCTTGCCATATGACACCTGAGATCATAAGCCCATTGTTCTTGTTT
>CAZFVM010000103.1:0-5048 GCA_964522305.1 uncultured Oscillospiraceae bacterium | reverse complement strand
CCGGAGACCTCTCCGCTATGTTCGATGCCAGATAACGAGATGATTGTATTGAGCAACATAAATGAAAACAAAATACACAGAGCAGAAAAAACACTCCTAAAATAAATGTCTCTTTTCCGACGATATTGCAAAACCCGAGTCTTTACTCTTTCCATACGTCTAAAAGTCGTATCTCGACTAAAAGTCGTATCCCGATGTGGAGTCGTATACACTATTGTATTGCTCCTTTCCTTAAAATAGTAAAATAATACCTTCTCACTTATATAGATACAAAAAAACGCAAAACTACGCAGTTAAAACCAAAAGAATATAAAATAAAGAGATTGTAGTAAAAAGAACCTCAAAATCAGTAGCACCGGTTTTAGTTTTTTAACATAAAAAAATCACGCTTAAAACAGACGTGTTTGTCGGTTTGTTGCGTGTTTTTTGCATTATATTTTGTTTTGTCGAGCTTTTGCTGCAACGACTAAAAGTGTTTTGTTTTGTTTAACTTTGGTGTTGGGGTGAAGGCTTTGACAGTCTGCGCAAAATCTTGCCGATTAATAATGTAGCGATGGGCAGGGCGAAGGCGACGATTTGCATATTCCCACCATAGTCAATTAGCAGGTTATATACTGCATGGAAGGTAATGGCTGCACCCAAAAGCCCAAAAGTGCCTGCGAATTTTAGCCAACTGCGATGCCATACATACACCAATCCATATCCCACTATCGCACCGCATACAATATGCATTGCCCCTGTTCCGAAGCCTCTTATAAATAAGAAAGTTAGTCTTTCTGCACCGTTGTGGATAAGATATAAAGTGTTTTCGAAAGTGGCGAATCCTGCAGCAACAATCAGTACAGAGACAAAAATATCCTTAGATTTTGGCTCAAAAACCAGCAGATAAAAGAGGATTGGCAGTAGCTTCATTATCTCTTCTACAACAGGAGCGATTTGGGTGGTGGCATTTGCTATATCCGAATTGTAATATTGAGCAAAGAAAGTGTTAAGGTAAGCGGACAGTAAACACATCCCCATTCCACCTATAAAAAAGAGGAAGAAGTGGAAATGCTTTTTCCCCATACAAAACATCGCAACCATAAGAGGGGCTGCAAGGCAGACAAAGACGTTCTCAATATAAGTCATGACTCCACCGCCTTTCGGGTAGCGGGTAATAAAACAAAAAGTGAAATCGAAAGCAAAAAGTCAAACCAAAAATATGGGTTTGTGAGAGTATCGCTTACCCAAAAACAGGAAGCGGTCCAAAGACTGTATTCCATCGCAACAGTAAATAAAACTGCTATGTGAAAATACTGTCGGTTGCGCCCGGCGTCTTTTTGCCTCCTGGCGTATATCAATCCTCTGATAGAAAGCCAAGCGGCTGTCATGGTTGTTCCACACACTATCAAGTTTCCAAGTATTTCGCCATAGGTCATGAAAAAAATCATCAACGGGACACAAATGATAGGAGCGAGCCACACAGCGGGATGACGAAACTTTCTCTCTTGTGGGGTGGACAGAGTAAATACAAGGGTGAGCAAAAACATGTATCCGGCAATCCAAGCCAGTTCCGATACATAGAAGACTTGGGGAGTATGTTGAAATAACAACATATAAAGGGTCCAATGAAGAGTGCCCAACATAAAGGTGCAAAAAAAACAAGTCAGCAATAAATAGGCTTGTTTATGGGTTTTGTAAAACAAAATACCTGCTCCCGCCCCTGCCAAAAGAGTTACAATGAACTGGGAAATATTATCAATCAGCTCGATCATGGCTGTACTCCCGCTTGTGCTTTATTCGTCGTCTTCTCGTTCTTTGTTTCGAAGATGAATATGATAAGACAAAATAGTAACGCAGATACCCAAAGCAAAGGCAAGCAATGCTATCAAAAGATAACCCAATCCTCCGAAGATATCGAATATGCTTGCAGTCAAACCCGGATAAATACCTACATCACCGGATAAACTCTCCATAATCCCGGGCAGAATAAAGGACAACCCTGTGATGAGCACCAGGCAGAAAACGGTTGCCAATAGACTTATTACATATCCCCGGTGTATTTGCTTTTGTCGGTTGAGGCTTGTTATTCGTTGTTGTGTAGCCTCAACCCGTTGTTTAGTACTTCGCATCGGTTATCCCTTCCTCTTCCAATCGCTTACGCAATGAGTTTTTGCCCCGATAAATTAAATCGGCGATCTGCTTAGAGCTCTTTTTCATAACTGCACCGGCTTCGGCGTGGCACATGTTCTCAAAATAAACGAGATATAGCGCCTCACAGTAATCGGGGTTTAGTTGTTCCATACACATGCGTAATATATAATCCCGTTCCCGGGTCTTTACTACTTCTTCGACAAGCATATCCTTAGACGGCTCGTTGTTGAGGATTTCGAAATCAAAGCAACGGTACATTTTGTTCTTGGAAATAAATCGCAGAGCAAGATGACGGGCTGTCTTGTAAAGGTAAGACTTAAAACCGCAATCCCGCAGATCGGGATGCTTGTGAATCATGCGGGCGAAAGCCTCGATCATTAAATCCTCTGCGTCGTGGACATCATGGATATAACCGTTGATATAGAAGGTCAAGCTGTTGCCATAACGCTCCATCAGCGACTCCAGCCCGCTTTCGTCACCGCTAAGATAACGCCGATATAAGGTTTCGTCGCTTTGCAACCAAATAACCCCCTTTTTCTGCTTATAAAGCAGCAAAAAATCCCGCTTGTGGCTCTTTGATATAATTATATACGAAAACTTTTGTTTTGACAAGCTAATTAACAACAGCGAAACTTATTAATAGTTCATTAGCAGTGAATTTGGTTCGCACAGGTGAAAATTGTGATATATCGCAAACGCCGACATGATTGGAACTGGGGGGATAATGAGAAAAAGCACAGGTATTTGTAAAAATTTCTGTAGGCGTTTTTTGTTTGTAGAACAAACACTTATATTAAAGCTGTTACAAGCTATAAATACAATCTAAATATACCAAAGCCGGCTGCGAAAATTGCAACCGGCTTTTTTGTGATTTTTTCTCTGTAGCGTGATAAGGCTTGTTATTTTGCCATTACTTCGATTTCGTCGATGAATAACCAACCTTGAAGGTCTTGATACCTTACCCTTACATACCTTGCTTTTATATTGTTTACGGGTATATCCACCACGGTGAAACCTGCAACATCGGGATGGCCTGCAGTGCTGACCGTCTGTGTGCCGGTAAAAGTAGAGCCATCGGTTGAAAACTCTACAACTATGGTGCTACACATCTTTAGCCCGCCACTGGCTTCGGTTACTCCCCGGGCAACAACCCTCTCGATATCCTGTGCAGACAAAAGGTCGATGGTAAAGGTGACCTGAGAGACATCGGCAAACCCGCAGATATCCGAAGCACTGTAGGTCGCCTCCGGGGCATACTTTCCGTCGGTGAGCATCTTGCCACCCCTGTCGGGATATCCCGGGTTTCCGTCGTAATCGGAGGTGTAAGGCTTGTCGATACTGACTTTGTTTACCTTCTTTACCTCTACGGTTACGGATTGTTCTCCTACCAAGTCCCCAAGGAAATCGTATGCTTTGACATAGTACTTGATCTTACCCGATTTATCCAAATCGTTATCTTTGTAAAAATACTCTAAAGTCTTTGCCGAGTAATCCGACTCGGGTGTATGGACAGTGCCGATACGCGTAGATTCGCGGAACACCTCTACATAGGTGATTCCATACTTAGAATTGTTAAAAGAAGCGGTGATGCTTACCCCGGAGGCGTCTTGACTTCCCGTAATCTTAATGGGGGTTGCCTTGGGGTTGGTGGAATAATAGTCCACCTTACCGGTTTCGTAATACTTCTTATAAGCATCGTGGAAAGTAGATGTTTTTTTAATATCCGGAGCATAATAGTGGGAATAGGCAAAGGAGATGAAGCCCTCTACATAGGGTTGAGCCGCCTTTAGCTGAGCCTCGAACCTGGTCATGGGTGCCGAGGTCCAGTTTGCCTGTTTAAAGCTTTCGGGGTTGCCCCAGAAAGAAAGGTTGGGGTATTTGTCTACCACCTTCTTAAACTCCGCATAATAACTCTCGAAGGTCTTCATTGAAGCCAGACCGCTTCCTACACAGTCTTGAGGACAAAAGATATCTCCTTTTCTGAAATTAAGCTTTGAAAAAACTCTGTCCCAGCCGGATGCTGTGTCTACGGCGTTGGAGTAAGGAGTTTTGTCTCCAAAATAAGGTGAAATCAAAAAAGGCATGCCGGAATCAACCTTGGTCATTCCATCCAAAAATATATTGAGCATGGACACGGCGTTGTCAAAATGAAGGTCTTTGTAATTGTTGAAGTTGTTATCAAACTCGGGCACAAAATACCAGCCGTAGAAGGTGTCACCATAGTCTTTCTTGTAAAGGTCATGCATCTCCTCGGCGATGTCAACACTGACCTTTGCCAAGTTGTCGGACCATTTCTTATCACTTACACCTTTTGAAAACCAGGAATCCGACGGATAGTTGAGGGATATAAAAGCCTTGAAACCATGACTCTTACATTGATCGAGCATCTTCTTTGTTATGTCTTTGTTTGAGTCATCATAATTACTGCCCTTGTTCTTTTTTGCAATCTCGGAAGGGTAATAAACGGTAGAAAAAGTCCCGTCTGCATTTTGATTTGCCGAGACATACAGCACGAGGTACTCTATACCTACCTCTTTGAGATAATCAAAGTGCTTTGTCAATTCTGCGTCGCTATATGACAAAAAAGGAAAATACTGAATAAAGGTGCCGTTTATAACCGGATATTCTGTGGTGAGAGGCCCCTCCGGGTCTTTGCTCTCTTCATCATCGGAATCATCCTCGTAATCATCCACGGACTCCTCGGGGGAATCTGTCTTTGAATCCTCTTCTTGCGGCTCGGAGTCATCGGTGCCGGTATCGATCTTGCTCTCTTGGGTGTCGGAATCTTCAATATCTGCGGATACTCCGATATCAGACCCGTTATCCCCGCAGGATGCAAAAACTGCCAGTACTAAAATGACGGAAAGAAATAATGCCAGTTTTTTCATTTTTTGCTCCTTTCTTTTAAGAAACAT
>CAZFVM010000102.1:0-5071 GCA_964522305.1 uncultured Oscillospiraceae bacterium | reverse complement strand
CGGACTTAACCCTGCCTTCGAGCTTAAAAACAACCTTGTACTCGTTTAACTTCTCTTCCACCCTGTCCTTTGCCTTTTGAAGAAAATCCTTGTTCTCTCCGAATCTCTTCTCGGTGTCTTTTTGGACCTCTTCGTATCCTATGGGGTCGAGATATCTTAGAGCGTGAAGCTCCAACTCCAGCTTTATGCGCTGTATACCCAACCTGTGTGCCAAAGGGGCATAGACATGCATAGTCTCGAGAGCGATTAGCCTTTGCTTTTCGGGACTGCGGTGTTCCAATGTCCGCATGTTGTGAAGACGGTCTGCCAGTTTTATAAAGATAACCCTCAGGTCCTTGGACATCGCCAAAAACATTTTTCTGAGGTTTTCGATACTCTCTTCTTCCTTTGTTTCGAAGGGTATGTGGAGAAGTTTGGTCACGCCGTCTACGATGTTTGCAACCTCTGTACCGAACTCCTTCTTGATTAAAGCCAGGTCTACATCGGGGCAATCCTCGAGGGTGTCATGAAGTAAGGCAGCACAAACCGAATCCGTGTCCAAACGCAGGTCCGCTACGATACCTGCCACGGAAAGGGGGTGGATTATATAAGGCTCGCCCGAGATTCGCTTTTGTCCTTCGTGCATCGCCTCGGCAAAACGATATGCCTTTGTTATTTTTTTTATATCATAATGCTCTGACTTTTTTAGTTTGTCTAAAAAAGCTTGAAAAGTTATGTCCATTATCCCGGTTTCTCTCTCTTTAATCGATATCATCAATATAATGCTCGCCGGACATTATGCTGTGCTTTTGTTTTATTTGAATCAAAAACGGGTTGTTGTCAAGATTGACCTTACCCCTAACCGGTAAAAGCTCGATTGCAAAGGATTCTTCGCTGTCCCCTTGGGTTAGGGATATAAGTTTTTCTTGAGACAAAACATCCAAAATAATCCTTATCTTACAGGTGTTTATCTCATAGTTCTCCCGTTGCTTTATGTATTTGTGCAGGTGAGTAATCGAGATTGATTTGCCTTTTTGGGAACCTTTTAATTCTCGCTTTAGGCTTACAAAGAAGATTCTAAAGTCGTTGAGGTTGGGAATCATCCCTGCCGGTAACGGCTCTTTATTATCCTTATCACAAATCTTTTTGTAATAAGAGTAATCCTTTGCCAGGGTTTGTTTTATGCTGTCTGATTGTTTGATTGCCTTTATCATCAATTGGGGCTGTCTGATTCCTCTGTATTCGTTAATATCGACAGAAAAGAAGACATCATATATGTCACCGACAAAGACCCGCAACCCGGTGGGTATGCCAAAATAAACCCCTACCAACTCGGCGGTATCGGCGTAACTGTCTGCCGGCTTTAGCCTTACCCTGATATGCTTGTTGCCGGACATATAAAACACATCCGTGACCATAACGTTTCGCATATAAAACAACGGAACCGGGTTTTCCAGCCCAAAGGGCTCTAAAGTCAATATCTCCAGTATGCTGTCCATGTGTATCTCATTGAAATCCACTTCGCAATCTATGTCGGTGCTGACTATTGTGTCTTCTGAGGACAGGTTGGCATCGGCATATTGGTTTATCCTTGCTCTAAACTCTTCTATCTTATCTTTGTCTATAGTCAAACCTGCCGCTAACTCGTGACCGCCGTATTCAACCAATAGGTCGCCGGAGTTATTGAGTGCATCCATTATAGAAAAACCCTGAATGCTTCTGCCGCTCCCTTTGCCCACCCCGTCTGAGACGGATATCAAAATACAGGGCAAATTATACCTCTCAGAAATCCTGGAAGCTACTATCCCGATAACCCCTTGATGCCACTCCTCGGACTCTAAAACTATCACTTTTTGTTCTTCCTTGCGGGAGGCAATCATCTCTTGGGCTTGCTTGTATATGGTATACTCGGTCTCTTGGCGAACCTTGTTCATATCGCAGAGCAAAGCAGCTATCTCTCCGGCTTTTTCTTCGGTTTCCGATAACAAAAGTTCTACCGCTTTTGAAGCTGTATCTATTCTCCCGGCTGCGTTGAGCCGTGGTGCCAATACATACCCTATAGCAGTGGAACCGATCTTTTTGGTTATTCCATTTTTGATAAGTCCGGTCTCTTTCATCAATGCCCGCAGACCGGGGTAACGGGTGTTTTGTAAATTCGCAAGTCCGATAATGGATATTTTGCGGTTTTCGTCTATTAAAGGCATTACATCCGCTATGGTGCCTATTGCTACCATCTCGGCATAATCGTCAAAGATTGCTTGTTGGTTGTCCTTTTCCATTGCACATAAAAGCTTAAAGACCACCCCGACCCCCGCTAAGTGCTTGAAGGGATAATCACAATCCTCCCTCTGGGGGTTTATCACCGCCGTAGCCTTTGGGATTTCGTCCCTGCAAGAGTGATGGTCGGTTATGATAAGGTCGATACCTTTGCTTTTTACATACTCTACTTCGTCGTTGGCGGTAATCCCGGTGTCTACGGTTATCAACAGATTGATATCTTCATTAACCAACCTGTCTATAGTCTGAATGTTTAGCCCGTATCCTTCGGAGACCCGCTCCGGTATATAATAACAACAGTCGACGTTCTTGTTCTTGAGATAGGTGTATAGAATTGTTGTAGCGGTCACCCCGTCTACATCATAATCACCGTAAATACATATTTTTTCGTTGTTTTCGATGGCTTTATGAAGCCTTTGCACCGCTTTATCCATATCCTTTAATAAAAAAGGATCGTGTATATCTATATTGTTAAACAAAAAATCCCGTGCCATGTCCGGGGTGTTGAGGCCTCTGATATTAAGCAACTTTGCCGTTACCGGAAAAACCCCAAGCTCTTTACGAAGAGTGGAGCATATCTCATCATCGGTTTTTTGTATTATCCATCTTCGCGAATTCAATATGGTTCTCCCTTGTTTGATATCAATCTTTGATCTTTACAGAATAATTACCCCAAATATAAGAGCCGTAAAAATAATCGGCAATCGTAACGGTCACTTCACCTTCTCTTTTGCCGTTTATCTCCTGCAACTGTTCTGCGTCGAGTAGTGCAAAAATATCTTCGGCAGTTATGTCGGACAAGGTCTTTTTGAGTCCCATGATCTTGACTGTAAGCTTGGTGTCTTCGAACTCAAACTCCTCCGGACGGTTTATGACCTCTATACTCGAGACGGGAATGTCATAGCTCTTCAAGACAACCCCGGGGATTTTGATTGTGGCGGATATCATATTATCCCCCTCAACTACTATACCCTGAGGGAAATACTGGTATAAGTCGGTGGTTATGGTTATGGAATCCCTAAAGTCATAGGAGGTCTCGTCAATCTCTATCTTGAAACTGTCGATTCCGTCTATAGTAGAGACAGTGCCGCTAATGGGGATTGTGGAATGGCTATATGTAATGTTAGCGTCAGAAATATCAAAAGCACCACCGGTAAAAACCACTTCGATGGGTAACCTCTTGTTCTTGATTACCTCGATAAAAACATGAACATCCTGCTTGGATAAACGAATGTACTTGTTCTTTACCAGCTCCCCGTTCCTGTATTTGAGGGTTATTTGTCCGTAGGCAGAAATAGAGTCGTTGATGTTGCCCAAGGACAAAGTGACATAAGCGTTGTCTATCTTATCCAGCTCGCTTTGCGGGCCGTCTATGGTCAGCGAGTAAGGGTTGACCGTAGTCTCTCTTATCTCCAATCCGTCTGCCAAAACATAATCTGAGAAACTAACCACAATCGGGATTGTCTTGCTTAATGTGTTATCCAAAAAAACCGTTACCGAGTCCGAGGACAGTTCCTTTAGCCCCACACCGTTGGGGGTCTTGACCGCTATGGGTAAAACCTTCTCCCCTGCCGTATTGATTTGAGACACATCCACAGTTGCCTCTAAGTCGTCGGCGTCCAGCCCGTAAATAATGCTTCTTCTACCGGTTACGGTAACTGTAATCTGCAGATTTAGCTCGTCGACCAAAGAATACTGAGTGTTTGCATGAAGCTCTTGGGTGCCAATGACCACAACGGGGACGTTGTTTATCTTGCGCTCAAAAATAGTGCTGTCGTATCCTATGGCATAAAACCATAACAATATGGCACCTAAGAACGCGGAGATGGTCACCAGGTAAAAATATTTATTCTTTTGTGGAGTGCGTTGCGCGGACTTCTCATCGGTCCTTTGTTCGGTATTGTTATTCATATATGCTTACCACACTAATAAAAATGCAATTATTTTTTATCAAAAAATCTGCCCTTTACCTTCTTGGTAATGACATTGTCGCTACCTTTGATTAGCAGTTCTTCTAACTTTTCTTGTAATGTGCGGGCAGAAAACCCTCTCTTTAACTCACCGTCTATAGCTATGGAAATCATCCCGCTTTCTTCGGACACTATCAAAACCACGGCATCGGAGTTCTCGCTCATCCCTATCCCGGCTCTGTGACGGGTACCCAGTTCTTTTACTATGTCGGTGTTTGTTGACAGGGGTAGAAAACATCCGGCTGCATGTATCCTGCCTTCTCTGATGATAACCGCACCATCATGTAAAGGAGCCTTGTCATGGAAAATGTTGGTTATCAAAAAAGAGGAGATATGTGCGTCTATGACAGTCCCGGTCCGGATATAGTCCCCTAATCGAGTCCCTCGCTCAAAAACTATCAAAGCGCCGGTTTTGGTGTTTGACAGAGACTCGGCGGCAACACATACCTCTGCTATACCAGCCTTGAGGGCGGACTCCTGGTCCTTGTCCAACTTGCCCATAATACCCCGTAGAGATTCCCCTCCCATCTTCTCCAAAGCACTGCGAAGTTCGGGCTGGAACACCACAATTATAGCTATAAAGCCTACAGAAAATACATTGGACAATATAAAGTTGAGTGCTCTCATTTGTAATAGTTCACTGATTATCAAAAGCACTATCAAGAACAATATGCCCATAAGAAGCTTTCCGGCTCTTCTGTCCTTTACGAATTTGAAGGTGTAATAAAAGATTAAAGCGACCAAAAGTATATCAATTATGTCAAAGACAGTTATTGATTTTATCTGACCGCTTGCGTATTCAAACATCTTGAGAATCGTGTCCATAATTCACCCGTTTTATCCGC
>CAZFVM010000101.1:0-5109 GCA_964522305.1 uncultured Oscillospiraceae bacterium | reverse complement strand
AGACGCCAAGGGTGAAGCGTTCAAGGCGCCGCTCACAGAGCCAAAGTTTATAAGCTACTCCTATGTCGACTCTTTGTATGACAAGGCTATCGCCGAGCACCCGGTGTCCAAGAAGAACGTAGAAAACATCAATATGCTGGATATATATGTAATAGAGAAGTTCCGTATCGCCTTTGGTAACCGTATTCTCAAGCAGCTCCACATGTTTGTCCCTGTATATGTAGCCTGTGGCGGCAGTGAGGTCGAGGGTATAGACTATTTGTTGGCAACCAAGGTCTTGCGCAAGTTCGAGAGCCTCAACCTGTCCTTGATCAGGGACGAAATACCCGGGCTTATCGCCTTCCTTGACAACAGGTTTGGTAAGGGCAATATGAAGGAATGTATCGAATACCTCGAGCGACTCCAGCGCATGTATTGATAACTCTGGGCACTTACAACGACAAAGGAGGTAAAGTGAATTTTGGACCATATTGATAACAATTTACAAGCTTCCGAACACGACGAGGCGGTTTTGCCAACCGAGTCAGAAGAAGCAACTTCCTTGTACGACAATTTGTTTGGGCAAGCCGATGAGTTTTTGAAAGATATTAAGGCAGAGAACAACCTCTTCCCCGAGGCGTTGTCTTTGTTACACAGCGGCAAAGTAACAGTAGAGCTAAAAAAGAAGTATATACTAAAGGCGATAGACGAAGTATGGGTCAACGCCATAGAAGAAGCACTGCCCTCCTTAGACCACTGTATCCGCAACCCCTCTCGGCATATAGAGGAGAGGGAAGAAGTGATGCCCATAGAGCTGTCCCGCAATATAACGGACAGGTCCTTCCGACATCTCGCCCAAAACACCAATTATATTAAGAAAATCGAAGGGGATAAGATAACCCCCTCAAAGATACTAAACATATTTCGCGAAGAAACAATCAACACCTACGAGAACAGGTTTGTCAACACTTTGATAAACCGTCTGTTTATATTTGTGGATAAGCGCCGAAGAGTAGCCATGGACAAGGGCCAGGACGAAAAGAGCGCTTTTCTCAGCTTTAGCGGGGAGTTTTTGCATGATAATGTCAAGGCGAAGGTGAATTTCGGAGTAGAAATATCCGAAAAACCCGACATCGGTGAAGAAAACCCCTTTGTATTTACCACTCCCATTTGGCGCAGGGTAGAGCGGCTGTTCCAGATTTCGGCAGCTTATACCGACTCGGACTTTTCAAAGAGTATGGGTCGCAGCTATATCAACCCACCGGTCATGCGGACCAACGCCATAATGAAGAACAAGTACCTCAGAGACTGTCTTGCTCTTTGGGAGTTTATGGTAAGTTATGATGATGCGGGATACGGATTGTTAATCCAAGAGAACGCAGAGTCTGTAGATAATGTCTACCTCAACGAAGTTTCTTCATTTTTGACTCTGCAATACTTATTGTTTAGACATCGGATAAAAAACGAGTTTGTAAGCGAGAACCTGCTAAACAGCGATATCACAGAAGTCCCCATTACTCCAAAGTTCATCACAGATATCCAGAAGATTGACGAGACTGAGTTTGACTTGTTCGACACCAAGTACATAAACGTAACCGAGGTAGACCGCCGAAACACACGACGAAGATTATCCGAGGGCGAAAAGCAGATAATGGCTGCTATTGATGTTATATTGGCAGTTCTGCCAAGGTGGGACGAGAGATTCTTAGAGCAAGAAGCCCGTCGTAAGGCAGAAGAAGAAGCTGCCAGGATAGCCGAAGAGATAGCGGCAAGAGAAAGAGAAGAGAAAGAAGCACAGCGTCTCGCAGCAGAACGCAAGAGAGCACGGGCAAGAAGACGGGTCAACAGAGCAAAGGCAGAGAAAGAAGCCAGAAGAAAGCGTAAGCAAAAAGCAGCCCTCAAGGCAGCAAGGGCACAAGCTAAGAGAGACGCAGAGCGAGAAGCCGCAGTCAAAGCCGCCAAGGAAGAAGCCGAGCGTAAGGCAACCGAAGAAGCGGTCAAAGTAGAGACCCTCGTCACACAAGTAGACCCCGAAGAGGTGAAGAGCCCCGAACAGGACAAGAGCCCCGAAGATATTAAGCCACGAGTCAGCGAGCCGGATACCGGCGAAGACGAAACCCTCTGGTCCAGATTGTTTTCTCGTCGAGGCAGAAGGCAAAGAGACGACACCGACGATAACGATTAACTATGACAACAAAAACTACAAAAACCAAAGCAAAGAAAATTACAAGCGGTATAGTCTGGACCTTGACGATTATGCTCCTGCTTTTTGTTATCTTCCTCTTTGTAGGCAGAGCCACGGGAAATGTCAGTTTTGTCTTTGATCATTCCTTGATGTGGGTGATTACCGAGAGTATGGAGCCGGAGATTCCCGCGCAGTCCTACATCCTTATTAAGAGAGCAACCCCAAGCGCAATTATCCCCGGGGATGTTATCGTGTTTCGCTCCTCCGACCCACTCCTAAAAGGTGCACTCAACACCCACAGGGTAATGGAGGTCTTAGACGACGGCAAGAGCTTTGTCACAAAAGGGGACAACAACCTGATTGCCGATAAGCACACTGCTTTGGCAGAAAATGTAATCGGAGTATATCAAGATAAATTGCCCATATTATCCGCAATCATACGATTTGTTATGAGCCCTTTGGGGATGGTGGTATTTGGCTTGATAATCGGTATTACCGTACTACTTACATATTTACCGGCAATAATCAAAAAACAGAAATAAAAAAAGGATAGTCTTTGTTATATATTTAGTTTTTAACCTACAAAATAACCAATCCAACCAAAAAAAAGGAGTCTGTATGTTTAGTAAGCTAAAGCTAAAAAGAGAAATTAACAAGCTAAAGAAGGATATCGCTTATATTGAGGGCAAGCGTAATCGTTCTCAAGCGGCATTAATCCAAGCTATTCTGCAAAACACCACACCCTCCGATACCGATGTCGATTTCTTTAATACCTATACGGCACAAATCGACTACAAGCGAGCGAAGATGCAGGAGCTTACAAAGGAATTAGAAGCAATACAATAATCATCACTATCTTTTTGGGAGAATACCTGAATGGGATTTTTTCGCAGATTGAGGATAAACTTTGTGTTTGTGTTGGCAACCATCACTCTGTTTACCTTAATCATCCTGACAATACTACTAATAAAGAATTACGCACTTCATGTATCCGATCTCTCAGACACAGCGGCACACAACCACTCCATTGATCTGGCAGCGGATTTAGATAACTTGTTGAGCCCTTATTTGCAAAATGTCGACTCCATAGTGACTGAAATGCCTTCAAGCAAAGAAGACATACCGGATTTTTTGCACGACCATATTTACAACAAAACCACTTCCATCAGGACCATCAGATACTTCAAAGACGGAGTCGAGTACGACTTCAATAATGTGATATATACAGAGGAGTTACCCCAGGCGCTTGCGCTATCCGCCTCGGGTGAGCTTTCTATAAGCGGGATAATAGTTGATCCCGAGATTAATACAAGCCTCATAGCTGTATACAGCCCCGTTCCGGCGGCTGCATACGCAGACGGAGTGCTTGTATATTTTTATTTATCCGATTTTATAAACACTGCCGAGAGCGTTATGGGGAGCAGTCAGATATCCGGTAGATATAAGGGGCTGTGCCAGAGTGATGGCAGTATTATAGTCGAGCTCAACAGAGACAGTATAGATATTCAAAAGAACACGAATATCTTTACCGAGCTGCGGGGATTGATAAACAGCAAAGCCCTAACCGACAGATTGGAGAGATCGGTAAAAAACGATATTTCCTCCTTCCTTGATGTGTCCATAACCGGAGTATCCTATAAGGTAATCCACACCACATTGCCCATATTACAAGGCAAGTGGTTTGTACTGGAAATCCTTCAAACAGATGTTTTGATGAGCAGTGAGCGTAGTTTGATTAGCACCATAAGCGGCTTGCTGGCAATAATATCCATAGTCTTTTTGCTGCTTTTGATATATGTCTTTGTCGACAAATACAAGATGCTAAACAAACTCGACGAGTATGAAACCGTCAACCCCTTGCTGGGCAGCCCCACCTATAAGAAATTTGGTCATGATACCGACTCCTTGCTCTCAAAGAACAAAGTGGCAACCTATGCCCTTGTATATTTGAGGGTTATAAGATATGCATACATCGTAGAGAACTTTGGTGCTCCGGTAGGTGATTCTATCCTGAGGTTTATCGCTGAGGTATCAGGGAACATATTATCCCCCAGCGAAGCGTACGGTCATGTCGGGGACGAAAAGTTTGCGTATTTGCTGAGATACAAGAGTACACAAGAGCTGGTGGACAGACTAAAGGTAATGGTTTCTGTCATAGAGAACATGCCGGAGATGAAGCCCCACAATCACAACCTAAAGGTAGGGGTAGGCATCTATTTGGTTGACCGAACCGAGAACCTGACTGTCCAGGGGATGTTGGATAGAGCCATTATCACCCAAGAGACCGGAGAGAGGCTGCGAGATTCTTTAATCAGCGTGTATTCCCACGAGATATTCAACAAATATAAGGCAGAGTCCGAGATAGAGTCAAAGATGGAAGGGGCATTAAAAAACGGGGAGTTTACGGTGTTTTATCAGCCCAAGTACAATATTTCCCAGAACCGCCCGGACGGATGCGAAGCCCTCGTCAGATGGTATAACGCAGAAACCGATACCTATAGACAACCAAACGAGTTTCTTCCTATCTTTGAAAGAAACGGGTTTATTACCAAGCTTGACAGATATATCTTTACCGAGTCTTGTATGTTTATGAGCCAAGCCATCACCCGCGGAGACAAGGTAGTGCCCTTCTCGATTAACGTCTCCGGGCCCACAGCCATCCAAGAAGGGTTTGTGGAGTACTATATACATACAAAGAACAAGTACCGGATAAGCGACGGGTTTATAACCTTGGAGTTCACCGAGAGCTTTGCCTATGACAACTATGATACACTAAAAGAAGTTGTCGATAAGTTAAAGCGCAACGGGTTTATGTGTTCCATAGACGATTTTGGTGCAGGATTCTCTTCCTTCAGAGTACTAAAAGAGTTGCAAATGAACGAGCTAAAGCTTGACCGATTCTTTGTATCCCCCGGAGCATCCAGAGAAAAAGACAACAGACTATT
>CAZFVM010000100.1:0-5158 GCA_964522305.1 uncultured Oscillospiraceae bacterium | reverse complement strand
GGAATGGCTACTAACAAATAAGAATATATAGAATAAGTTTCATCTCCCGTTATAAGCCAAAAGGCAGCAAAAGCTATTACAGAACCTAAAACGCCAAATATTGCCCCTGCTATGGTTTTGTTTGGACTTATTTTTGGACAAAGCTTTTTCTTACCAAAAGTTACACCACCAAAATAAGCAAATGTGTCGGTACTCCAAGCCGAAATAAAAATCAAAAGATATCTTACAGGCTCTCTATCTCTTAAAAGCACAATTAAAGATGATGCCACGGCAAAATATACAAACCCAAAAAAGAACCAAATCGACTTTTCTGTTTTTTTGACATCATTTGATATAACAGGTAAAAACAAAGAATATAAAAATGCAAGTACAATCAGAGCTTTTAATAAAGGCGGTTGATATCTGGCGACAAAAGGTAATAAGAAAGCGAGAACAAAAAACGGGAGCAATAGCAACAAAGAGCTACCATCAAATTTTATGCACCGCGCAAATTCGTATGCCGCTAAAAGCGCAGCTAATCCCAAGATAATCACAAAAATTATAGATTCGGAAAAAAACAGCACCGGAATAAACAGTGCCAAAGCTATTGTTGCTGTTACAATTCTTGTTTTCAAATCGTTTTACCTTTCGGCTTTATATTAATTCTTTCCAAACCTTCGTTCACGAACGGAAAAAGAAAGAAATGCTTTCTCCAGTTCCTTTGAGTCGAAGTCCGGCCAATATGTGTCAGTGAAATAAAACTCCGAATAAGCACTTTGCCATAATAGAAAATTTGATACTCTGTATTCACCGCTGGTGCGAATAATCAAATCAGGGTCCGGTATATTGCTTGTATATAACTCTTTTGCAAACGCTGCTTCATCAACTAATGATATACCTTTGTTCAAAAGTTTGTTTACGGCATTTAGGATTTCTTGCCTGCCGCCATAGGATAAACAGATATTAACTACCATCCCGGTGTTGTTAGCAAGCCGCTTTACAGCGTTTTCAAGCATATCTTGAATAGATAAATCCAGCATAGAAACGTCCCCGGATATTAAAAGTTGAAGGTTGTTCTTCTCCATATCCGGGATATATTTATTCAGGCCATCTGTCATTAGTTTCATTAGAGATTTTATTTCTTTTTTGTCTCTATTCCAATTTTCAATAGAAAAAGCAAATACAGATAAATAAGAAACTCCTAACTTAGCGCTTTCTTCTACTATGGATTTAAAAGTGAGAAAACCTTTTCTATGACCTGCGGAGCGAGGCAAACCTCGCTCCTTTGCCCATCTACCGTTTCCGTCCATTATAATAGCTAAATGTACGGGAACACTCTCAAAACTATTAGATTGAGCCTTGCTCATTTAAAACTCCATTATATCCTTGTTTTTACTTTCTACTATCAGGTCAACTTCTTTTGTGAAATTATCGGTCAATTCCTGTATTTCTTTTTCGGTTTTAATAAGCTCGTCTTCTGTAAAAATGGAGTTCTTTTTTAATTCCTTTGCCTTCTCGTTCGCTTCGCGCCTTACATTTCTCAAAGCAACTTTTGCTTCTTCGCCCTGCTTAGCTACTTGCTTTGTAAGCTCTCTACGCCTTTCTTCAGTCAAGGATGGGAACGAGAGACGAATCTGTTTTCCGTCGTTTTGAGGAGTTATTCCCAAATCGGAAGCTTGAATTGCTTTCTCTATCTCTTTAAGAAGATTCACTTCCCAAGGCGCAATCAAAAGCGTCCGTGCATCCGGAGTCTTGATAGTTGCAACAGCCTCTAGGGAAGATGGTGTTCCGTAATAAGGCACCATAATTTTCTCCAAAAGCTTTGGGTTGGCTCTGCCAACTCTTATGCTCGCTAAGTCCTCGCTAAAAAATTGAATAGTTTTTTGCATTTTTTCACGATACAAATTAATATCGAAATCCATTTTTCTTCCTCCCTAATCTAAAGTGATAATGTATTATTACTCAAAACTGTTCCTATATTGACACCGGTAATGGCTTTTTTGATGTTTCCTGCTTCTTTCAAAGCAAAAACAATAGTCTTTATATTGTTTTCTTTTCCAATAGCAATAGCGGTGGAATCCAAAGCTTTTAAATCCTTATCAAGCGCTTCTTTGTAGGTCAATGACGAATATTTCTTTGCATCCGGGTATGTCCGAGGATCCTTATCATAAACAGCATCAATATTACGGGCGGATAGGGCAACATCACATTTTAGTTCTGCAGCTCTCAGCATCATGCCGGTATCGGTAGAGAAATATGGATAACCTACACCACAGGACACTATGACGGCTTTGCCGGCACTCATAGCCTCCATGGCGGCATATTGACTGTAGGGTTCGCACACCTGAGCAATTTCTATAGCACTCATAACCTTAGTATCAAGACCCGCTTTTATAAGATAGTCCTGCAAGGCTAAGGAATTAATCACTGTTGCGAGCATGCCCATATGGTCACCTCTAACTCGATCAATTGTAAGCCCACACTGTCTTGCGCCTCTCCAAATGTTTCCAGCGCCTATCACTATGGCAAACTGAACACCAAGCTTAGCGCAATCTGATATTTCTTTGCTGATTCTCTCTAAATGTTTTGAATCAAAAACATTTCCGTCATCGCACTTTAACGCCTCTCCGCTCAACTTTAAGAGAACACGATGGTAAATAGGTTTGTTTTTGCCAATATTTTCTTTCAACACAACACTTCCCTTTACTTTTTTAACAGATATATGTTTCTTGTTTTACCAATTAAATTATTATATCAAAAAACAGTTTGTTTATCAACAACTTTTATGTAGATAGCCGTATTCTGCAGATTGCCGTATTCACTTTAGTAATTCTTTTTGATTATTATAAATGCCTATTCGAATTATATCGCAGCTTGTTGCATAATCCAAAAGTATTTCTTCTATGAGGCCCGGGTTTACATGATTGTTCTCTCCTGCTCCCAGGAGCATCTCAACAAGTATATTTTTGCTTTTGTCTTTTTCTGAAGCAAACTCCTGACTGTCATAAACTTTCGTTTCATAAATATAGGGGGCAATATTTCTTTTTCTTTCCGCCTTTTTAGTTCTTTGTAATACCCAAAGCTCACCCTTCAGAGCGTTTTCTATGTCTTTTATGCCACTCTCGGTTTCTAAAATATACCTATATCTTACAAAAGCAAAAGAAGAAATTTTCATTATCGGTTCAGAGACCGAAAACACCTCGATTCCGTTAGGTAACGCTTTATTAAGTGTTTTTTTTATAATGTCTAAATCCAAACTTTCTTTTAAAGATATATCCATTATCTCATACTCGCTTTCACAATAAACCGGTAAAGGCAATGCAAAAGAAATCCTCGGGCGAGGGTTAAACCCTTGAGAATACTCAAGCTTTAAGCCTGCCCTAAACAAGGTTCTAATCATGGTCTTTTGAATGGAAAGATGAGATACATATTTGGCCTGTCCAAAAATTTTATAAAACACTCTATACTTTATATTGTTCATCATATATCCTCACAAGTCACACCCTAAAGCATGCGCACCACAACCCATACACTCACTCCTACAGTCGGGGGTGGTTTTTTCCTTTAAGGCTTTTTCCATTTCATCAATTAAGAATTGTTTGTCCACACCTACAGAGATATGGTCCCAAGGCAATATTTCGTCAAAAGGGATATCTCTGTTTGAATAAAAATTATAGTCTGTGTTAGTCTTTTCGAAGACATCAATCCACTTATCGTAATCAAAAAACTCATCCCAACTATCAAACTTCATTCCTTCGTCAACCGCTTTTAGTAAAGCGGAAGTAAGACGCCTATCTCCTCTGGCAAAAACCGATTCTATTTTTCCTTGTTTTGAATCATGGTATTTTAGCACTATTTTGCGGTTTTTAATTGCATCCTTCAACATAAGCTGTTTTGATAAGGTAGTTTCTATCTCATCCTGTGCCACCCATTGAAAAGGAGTAAAGGGTTTTGGAACAAAAGCTGCGAGGCTGAGGGTTAGATTTACTGATTTTTGTTTTCTTGGTTTCGAATAAAACACCTTTATTATCTGCTCTGCCAAATCGTTTATTGCCAGTATATCTTCGGAAGTTTCGGTGGGTAATCCACACATGAAGTATAATTTAATTCTGCTCATTCCAAAGTCAAAAACTTTGTCGCATGCCGTCAAAATCTCTTCTTCGCTGATGTTCTTGTTAATTACATCTCTAAGTCGCTGAGTTCCCGCTTCCGGAGCAAAGGTAACCCCGCTCTTTCTGACACTCATGGCTTTTTCCAATAACTTTTCATAAAAAGAATCAATTCTCATTGAAGGCAGTGACAAATTAATTTTTTCCTTATCTGTCCAATCAAGAAGCATGTCGGTTAAATTTTCCAAGCCATTATAATCACTGATACTCAGGGAGGAAAGAGAGATCTCTTCATACCCCGTATTTTTTATTGACTCGTTGGCAATGTCGTTCAAAACTTCGGGTGATCTTTCTCTGTATGGTCTGTACACAATGCCTGCCTGACAAAACCGACATCCTCGAATACAGCCTCTGCATACTTCCAAAATAACCCGGTCGTGAACCACATCCAAATAAGGAACAATTATATCCCTCGGATAATGGGCTTCATCTAAGTTGTTGACAACCCTCTTTGTGATTACCTTGGGAACTCCCTCTAAAGTTGGAACAATACTCTTTATTGATTTGTCTTTATTATATTCGACTTGATATAAAGACGGTACATAAAATCCTTCAAGTTGTGCAACTTTATACAGAAAGGTTTTTTTGGTCTCTTTGCTCTCAATAGACTTCTTGTACAAGTCTATGAATTCTACCACCGCAACTTCCCCTTCGCCTATAAGAAAAACATCAAAAAACTCTGCAACAGGCTCGGGGTTGTAAGTACAGGGACCTCCTCCCAACACAATTGGATATTGACCCAGAAGATCATCTTCTCCCCTATCTTTGGCTAACAGGGGTATTTTTGATAACTTGAGCATATTGAGAACATTGGTGTACGACAATTCATATTGTAACGTAAAGCCAATAATATCAAATGCGTCGAGAGGATCCCCACTTTCTAAAGCATATAATTTTGTAGCAGTCTTAACTAACTCATCTTCCATATCCGGCCAGGGGGCAAAACTTCTTTCGCAACTGCAATAACCAATACTATTTATAACGGAATATAAAATCTTAATCCCTAAATT
>CAZFVM010000099.1:0-5255 GCA_964522305.1 uncultured Oscillospiraceae bacterium | reverse complement strand
ATATGGCTTTATGGTTTTTATTTTGTATGGTAATAGTTTAAACTATATTGTTTTTGTGATATAATATACTAAAGTAAGAAAGTTAGCAAAGCAGGTAAAAGTAAAACATGAGGGATAGGGTTAAAGAGCAGGGCATCACCACATTAATCAAGAGCGCCATCACAGGCAAAGGATATTCTTTGCCGATCGGCTTTGACCTTACCGGTGCTTTGCCCTTTTGCACTGCCCATCATATAACTCCTTTGGTATATACCGGAGCCAAACTTTGCGGTTTACAACTGACAGATCAAACAGACCGGGAATTTCTCACCGCTACTGCTCAGATTATTAGTCACTGTGAGCGACAACTAATAGAGTTAGAGGATATTTATACTGCCTTTTCTGACAACAATATTGGTTATATTCCTCTCAAAGGCGCATTTCTCAAGTCTTTATATCCTTTATCTCACCTTCGCCCTATGGGTGACGCCGATATCCTTATCAAACATAGTGACTATCCCTTGATTACAAGGATTATGAAGAATTTGGGATATAATAACACCGCTCAAACCGATCATGATTACAGTTGGGCACAGCCCGGATTCACCCGTTTAGAGCTTCACTTGCGTCTTTTCGACCCTTCTTTTGAATACTATAACCAATCGGATGGGGTGTGGGATATGGCAAGGCCGGACCCGAGCTTTCCCAACAGACACTGCTTTTCACCCGAGGACAATTTTGTTTACCTGTTTGCCCATTTCACCAAGCACTATTCTAAGGCTGGAGTGGGTATCAAGCATGTCACGGATCTTTTTATCATGCTACGTACTTATGACCTTGATTTTAATTATATATATTCCCGGCTTGCCACCATAGGACTGATTGATTTTTATCACCATATACATCGCTTACTTTTAGTTTGGTTTGAGGATGAGAGTTGGGATGAAGTCAGCGCTTCAATAACAGATTTTATCTTTTCCAGCCACGCCTTCGGCAGTATCGAGACCATGACCGTTTCCACAATTGCCGGCAGAGCGTCCGATGGTACCGGAATTGCAAAAGCCAAGTTCCGGACTTTTTTGCGCAAGGGTTTTCCATCGCTCAATAACATGAGAGTAAGATATAAGGCTCTTGACAAAGCTCCCTTTCTGTTGCCGATATATTGGGTTATTCGTTTTTTTGATATTCTATTTAACCGCGGCTATAGATTCCGCCAGCTCGCCTCCGAGACTAAGTATGCCTCTCAAGATAGGGTGACCGTCCGTATCAACCACCTCAAGTCCGTAGGACTTTACAAGGATTAACAAAAAAATGTTTTCTTTTTTTTGGCACTCATATTGTTTTTTCTACATAATGTGTTATTATTATTAATGTTAAAGGTATTTTTAAGTTTTCTACACGATTGGCAAAAAAAAGATGTCTAATTGATATTATCAAACATAAAATGCAACAGCCAATTTAACATTTACAAGGGGAATCGCAATGAGCAAAAGTAGTTTGTTCAGATTAAAAGACAAGTTTTTTATCACGGGGCGAAAGTGGATATTGTTTTTGTTTGATTTTGTCTTGGCAACAGTTGTTTTTGTTGCCGGAGACTTGCTGTTTTATGTATTTACCAGCCGTCCACCGGTGTCTTTCAAAGTAAAGCTTTTGTATTACAGTGTTTTTATAATTATAGGTCTATTTATGCGCATGCTTATCGGCATTTATAGCAGTGTCTGGCGTTATGCCAACTCTTTTTCCTACACAAAGCTTTTGTTGGCAGATTCGGTTTCCGGATTTGCTTTCCTTGCCATTACTTGGGCAAATAACTCAAAGTATCTTACCGGGTGGACAAAGATTACCATGTCCATGCTGGTCTTTATCCTTACTCTATCAAGTCGGTTTGCTTACCAGATGCTGCATTCCCATAGAAACATCATTCTCAAGCCCAAAGATGGTATAAAGAATGTGGCTATAATAGGGGCAGGATTGGTCGGCGTTTCCCTCGCCAATGAATTAAGTCTCAACCAAAACTCCCATTACAATCCTTTTTGCTTTGTGGATGCTGATAAGAGCAAGGTAGATAATGAAATCTCCGGCATAAAAGTTATAGGTGCAGGTGAGGATATTATCGATCGCCTTATTGAGATGCCCTTAGACGAGATTATTATTGCCATCCCCAGCCTCTCCGGGGAGGAAAAGCAAAACCTCTACAAGTATTACAAACAGACCGGGCTCCCCATCAGGATTTACGATTTCGCTTTCGATAGCGCCTTGGGTGCAGATCAACGTATTGTTCGAGATATCCGGATAGAAGACCTATTGTTCCGAGAACCCGTCAATTTAATCAAAGCGGGAGACAACTGTTATTATCGCGGCAAGGTTGTTTTGGTTACCGGAGGCGGAGGCTCAATCGGGAGCGAGATTTGTCGCCAGCTTTCAATTTGCAAAGTAAAGAAGCTAATTGTCTTAGATATATATGAGAACAACGCCTTTGACATCCAACAAGAACTAAAAGCGAAATATCCTGATATTGATGTAACAGTAGAGATAGCTTCTGTGGCAGACCCGGAGATACTTGAGAGTGTGTTTAGAATCTACAAGCCAGAGATTGTCTTCCACGCTGCGGCGCACAAGCATGTTCCCCTTATGGAGACCTCCTCTGCCGAGGCAATACGCAACAACGTCTTTGGTGCCAAGCACACCGCCGATCTGGCAGAAGAGTATGGGGTGGAGCGTTTCATTTTTGTTTCCACCGACAAGGCGGTTAACCCCACCAATATAATGGGGGCGACAAAACGGGTTTGCGAACACATAGTTCTCTCCCGCAAGGATTCCGACACCTCTTTTTGTGCTGTTCGATTTGGCAATGTTTTGGGCTCCAACGGTTCGGTCATACCTACCTTCAGACAGCAGATAGATAAGGGCGGACCGGTCACTCTTACCGACAAGCGGGTTACCCGCTACTTTATGACCATCCCCGAGGCAACCCAGCTTGTAATGCAGGCAGGGATTATGGCAGAACAGGGTCAACTTTTTGTTCTTGACATGGGCAAGCCTGTTCGTATTTTAGACTTAGCAGAGAACCTTATCAGGCTATCGGGATTTACTCCCTATACCGATATAGATATTATCGAGATCGGACTACGCCCGGGTGAGAAGCTTTATGAGGAGCTACTGATTAACAGCGGTAAACTAAAGACTACTTCCAACAAGAAGATATTTATTGAGACTGATATTTCCATGAACAGGGAGGAGGTTGACATAATGATGGGTAACCTCTCGGATGCGTTAAAGGAGTACAGGCAATCTTTAGATTCTGAGGTTATAAAGTCGGCATTGAAGAAGGTTGTTCCCACCTATAAAGACCCGGCGACTGTTAATACTGCCAGATTGAGCACTTTGGCGTCTACTCCCCATGACAAAGACACCCCGGACTAATCACAAAACAGGTATTGTTTAATAAATAATTGTATTACGAAATCTCGCAGATATAATTTAGAAACCTATATAATCGTTATTGTAAACTATAGAATAAAGCCATTTTATGTTTGTTATTCAAAAACTTATAAACTACGACTACAAGTCGCTTTACGGAGGTAAAAATGCAAAAACTTAGAATCGGTATAATTGGTACCGGAAACATCAGCACCTTTCATATTGCAGGTTACAAAGAGCTTTCCAATCAATGTGAAGTGGTTGCCGTCTGTGATATAGACGAACAAAAGCTAAACAACTATGGCGATCGTTATGGGGTTGCCAACAGATACACCGATTACAACGAAATGATAGCTAAGGAGAACTTAGATGCTGTCTCTGTTTGCACCTGGAACGCTGCTCATAAGGATGCTACCATTGCTGCTCTTCGTGGTGGAGCCCATGTTATTTGTGAGAAGCCCATGGCTATGAACGAAGCCGAATCCCTTGAGATGCAAAGGGTAGCACAGGAGACCGGCAAATTACTTATGGTCGCTTTTGTCCGTCGTTTTGGCAACGATGCCGATATTCTAAAGAAGTTTATAGACGCCGGCTCTATGGGAGATATATATTTTGCCAAGGCAACCTACCTTAGGCGTAACGGATGTCCCGGCGGTTGGTTCGGAGACAAGAAGTATTCCGGCGGAGGACCTTTGATAGATCTCGGTGTCCATGTCATAGACCTGGTACGCTATCTTGCCGGAAATCCTAAGCCGGTTTCGGTGTATGGAGTTACATATGACAATTTAGGAATGAACCGCGCCGACGGTGGTCAGAGCTGGGTCTCTTCCACATTGGGGATGGATTTTAAATATACTGTCGAAGATTTTGCCAGCGCACTTATTCGCTTTGACAACGGTCTTACATTAGCGGTAGAAGCCAGCTTTAATCTCAATATCAAGAAGGATATAGGCAATATCGAACTATTTGGCACAAAGAGCGGAGCCAGAGTAGATCCGCAAATTGAGTTTTTCACCGATATGAACGGAATGATGGTGGATGTCAAGCCTTTCGGTGATTCGGCTCTTAACTTCAACGGCCTTTTTAATCGAGAGATAGCTCATTTTGTTGATTGTGTAAGGAACAATACTCCCTGTAAGGTCGACCCTGAGGATGGAGTTATTCTTATGCGAATAATCGACGCCATATATGAGAGTGCAAGGACGGGCAGCGAAGTCAAGTTATAATCACAAAAAACTATATCAAACAACAACCGGGTCACGACCAAGCCAGATAGCCGTGACCCGTTAGTATTTTTGCTGTTTTATCCTCTATTACATTTCTTTGTTTTTCATATTCATCTCTGTCAAAAGCACTATTATAATGCTCCAACAGCATTTACAGTTATTTGTTAACGTAAATCTCAAAAAAGGTATAAATATTTCGGTTACAATAGTCAGAACAAAGTAAAAACCTTAACTGCGGTCGCAGACCGCGTCACAACTGCGACGCAAGTCGCTTCACAACTGTGGGCTTTGCCCACTTCAAAACTATCAACTGTTCTTAGCCCACATCAAACTATCAACTATACTTCCGTCACTACTGCAACCGTTGATTGTATTAAAAACACCCATAAATCCTTTATTTGATAATTCGGACGATAGTCCGTACCTTAACTGCGGTCGCAGACCGCGTCACAACTGCGACGTAAGTCGCTTCACAACTGTGGGCTCTTAGCCCACGTCAAAACTATCAACTGTTCTTAGCCCACGTCAAAACTATCAACTATTCTTCCGTCACTACCACAACCATTGATTGTATCAAAAACACCCATAAATCCTTTATTTGATAATTCGGACGATAGTCCGTACCTTAAC
>CAZFVM010000098.1:0-5273 GCA_964522305.1 uncultured Oscillospiraceae bacterium | reverse complement strand
CTTTATGTCATAATATAAAAACAAACCAACTAAAAATTGCACTTAATTTGTTAAATATCCTGATTTAAAGAGCTAACAGAAAGGGTGCAGTTTTTTATAGCAGAATTGTTCCGTATAAAAAATAAAACAATGAAATTACAAGTCTCGCAGCATATTTTGGTAACTAAAAGATTCTTGATATAAGAATTTTATCGTGTTATACTCAAACACAATTAACCAAACCATTAAAAGGAGCTTATACAATGTCTGAGGTATTTACATTTGAAAAAGGTAATTTCAATGATAATTACGACAATATTACTACCGGACCATTTATAATTGCCGGGAAAGTAGACGGGCATATTTATAAGAATTACGAGTCTTTGTTAGGTCGGGAAGTAAGTTTTAAGGAACATATAAAGTGTATGATTGAGGCTAATGCCGGAGCACATTATTATGCTCATGGAGCTTACACCTGCAAATATCTTACTACAAAAGTTTTAATTGACCTACAGAAGCTGCATGTTAATCGCAGAGATAAATCAGGTAATCCCTGCAGAAACGCCTATCTTTGTCTCGGGTATATTTCTTCCGGTAGATATTGGCATATTGATACCGGGCTTTGCAACAACCAGGAAGAGGATGTTTGGGCAGCATTTCTGTGTGATTTTGGCTTAGGTGAGCCGAAAGAGGTTAGTTTTGCCGATATAGCCGCCTTTAATACCAGAAGATTTCCCGCTGCCAGGTTTTTTGAGACAGAAGTTGATTTAAGCGGCTGTACCGACGATAGCGATGTGGTTGTTTGTATATATAGATTTCTTGATGATACTCGAAAAAGTTTGGGCGAAATAACCGCAACAATGACAAAACCGGCAGGGGAGATATTTGAAAGAGAAAACAAAAAACCAAAAGCAAGAATGGTAAGGTTTATGTCCCTTGTACCTCGTACCGGAAGATTAGAAGATGATGATGCAGACGGTACTTTTCTTATTGCATCCTTGGAAGAGTTGTCAATAGACGGAGCGAAATGGACACAAGAGTATCTTGACTATGTGTGGTCTGTTCAAAGTTCAAATATAGTAGACTTACAAGTATCCAACTTAGGTAATGCTCCTATTGGAGAAGATATTGATTATATTTCTTTAAATCACAAACATCAGTTAAGTTAAAAAGGCGCGAATGTGTTATTTAGGTTTTTGAATAAGCCAAAGATTTTGTAGCAAACAAAAATAAATTCTCAAAGGAATAATAATCCATGAAAATTAAGCGTCTTGCCGCGGGCACTGTAATAGCAGTAATTTTGATATTAGTGATTATAAATATTTCAAGCAACACATTAGCAAACGCTGATGATAACGGAGTTTATACAATATATACCTCCGGAGGACTTGCTCATTCAAGTAGTAACAGTCTGTATGATGCTATTGATATTTCAATATCAGTCGGTAAAGGTTCCTATGTTATAGTAAAGGGGCACAAAACCCCTATTTTTTTGTTGAACAATGATGAAAACACCTTTTATTGCTACAAAGGCACGCAGTTATATTCGATAACAAAAGAGTTTGAAGACGCTCTTAATTTCACAAACACAGAAGATAACGCTCATGTAATAAACGGTAAAGGTCAAAATGTGTCAAACAGCTATAAAATGTTGAGAGGCCAGCCGGACTCGTGGTCTTTAGAGCCCCAAGGAGGCGGTTATTTTTATAAATTTGCATATGTTTATAACAGTTATCGTAAAGTCACAGTACGGGTTAATCTGACCGAACTAAGGCTAAAACCATCACAAACAAACCAAAAACATAACGCTTATGCATATTTGTCCTCTCAGAACTCAACAATTACATTAGACGCCGGTTTATATAGCGGGTGGGCTCATAACGGTGAATGGAGAGTTTTTGTCGGTCATAACGGTTTTCAGGATTTAGGGGTTATAACACAGGCTGAGTATGTTGACGGCGAATATATACCCAATACCGATGTTCTTCTTACCTATGAATATTTTGACGGGAAAATGGTTATTACAGCAGAAGCTCTAAACACAGGAAAGATAATAAAAGAGGAATTTTTGGATGATAGAATAGGCGGTAATATGGCTTTGCTTTCCGGAACTTCCTATGTTAGCGATATCAAGCCGGAGCAGCCTATAGATATTAGGTCCGGAGGATACTTAAAGAATGTTGAATACAGGGATTTTTTGATATATGACATTGGTGGAAACTCGTATGAGTTTTGGTCGGATAGCGACAGTGTCAATTATTCTTTGCTTTATAATGATGAATGTATTTCCTTTGAATCCTACGGGTCGGGCAAAACCAGAACCGAAAGGGTCAGTATTTCCTATGATATAATGGCAGACATAGGGCAAGACCTTGGGTTAATCGATATTAATACGACTGAGAGTGATACAGATAAAGGAGACACTTTAAGCGAAACAGAGGGTGAAACTGAAAGTTCTGAGGTTTCGGCTGACAGTGAGAGCTATTTTGATGAGAGTACAGAGAGCACAAAAGGGGTGGCTTTCTATGTAATTGGCGGAGTTTTTATTTCGTTATTACTGGCGTTGTTATTTATAAGAAGAAGATAAACATGTCAATTACAGGTCCTATTCTTTCCTTTTGTGGTAGGCTTAATATATTATTTGATGCTAATTATTAGGATGTTGGTTATAATTCGGGTTAGTGCTTTTTTGCAAAATTTTCGTTTATGAACTAAATAATCAAAACCCACCTAAGCGGATTTTTCTGCTTTAAGTGGGTTTTTCATATTGTTGGTATTTAAAGATACCGCTCACCCTCTACGAAAGTGTGTACAAGATTAAAGTTTTTGTCCAAAACAACAATATCTGCAGATTTCCCTATAGTCAGCGTACCGATTTTGTCTGCCAACCCCAAAGTAACAGCCGGGTTTAATGACGCCATTTTTGATATTTCTTCCGGAGGAATACCCATCTGAAACAAATGTAAAACACCCTCTGCCATGGTCATGGTGCTGCCGGCGATAGTTCCATCCTCAAGGCGAACCACACCGTCAACGACATATCGCCATACACCATCAACCAAAAACTTATCCATCTCCAGACCCGCAGAATGCCCTGCATCACTGATTAGGTTAATGTTATCGGCGCCTTTTAGGGTATAAATCATTTTCACGGTATTTGGATGTAAGTGTACAAAATCACATATCATTTCGCATTTTACATCCTTGTTAGTTAAGACACAACCCAAGACTCCCGGCTCCCTGTGATTAAAAGGCCTCATTGCATTAAACACATGGGTTGCCTGAGAAGCACCGAGAGCTGCCGATTTTTCCGCTTGCTCATATGTTGCGTCGGTATGCCCTAAAGATATAATTACTCCTTCTGATTTTAAGTACCTGATAAGGTCGTCTGCATTTTCCATTTCTGGAGCGATGGTCATTATCTTTAAGTATCCTTGGCATTCATCTACTATTCGATTTAGTTTATCCAAGTCCGGAGCAAGAATGTTGTTTTCGCTCATCGCACCCTTATACTTTTTGTTTAAGAAAGGACCCTCAGCATGAATACCGGCAATCTTTGCGCCCTTAGTACCGTTATTAATAGCTTTGACAATTCCTTCAAACTGTAAAAGCAAATCATCAAACCGAGAAGAACCGGTTGTAGCTACAAGGGTAGTGACACCCTTTTTTGCTAAGAACCCTGTAATCCTGTCAATATCGGGTTCTATGTCACTAAAGCGTACACCATATGCACCATGGATATGGGTATCTACAAATCCAGGGAGTACATACATACCTGATACATCCAAGAACTCTTGGTCGCCGCTATAGTTACCCAAAAAATCGATTTTGCTGCCGGTAAACCCAATATCGGTATTTGTAAGGTGAAAATCGTCCGTCAGTACTTTACCGTTCTTGAGTATCATAGGAGTATTTCTCTTTTTTGATCGGCAGAATCATATATGCCCTGCAATATTTTTTGGAGTTCCACGGCTTGCTCGACGGGGAACCGATTAGGCTTATTGTTTATAACACAGTCTGCAAAATGCGTGATAAGATTACAAGTCACATTCTCACTTTTATTTAGTGTGATATTGTCATTGCTGAGATAGCCGTTTCGTTCTCCGTACAAAGTCAAGGGCTCCAAGGTAATACCGGCTTTGCTTCCGAATATTTGGGTTGAGACCACCTCGGGACCGTTGATAGCCCAACTTGCTTCAAAAAGCAAAATCGCACCGTTGTCAAAGTGAATAACACCGGCTCCGGAATCCTCTGTATCGAAGCGGTTATCTTCACATTCTGTTCCTATCCATCTTGTTACACCTTTTGTTTGGTAGTCGCCGATGGCAGATGAGATAGCAGCGCTTACCCGAACAGGCTTCGGAGTTCCCATTACATACCAGGCAGCATCGATTCTATGTACCCCAATATCAATGATCGGTCCACCACCCGATGTCTTTTTATCGGTAAACCATCCGGTTGGAGTTCCACGCCGTCTAATATAAGAAGTTTTACCATAATAAACATCCCCGAGGGTGCCATCGTCAAAAAGACCCCTCGCAATTTGGTTTGGGGTTGCGAACCTGTTTGGCACCGCTAACATGAAGTGGACACCGGCGTCTCTAACTGCTTTTTCCATATCCAAAGCCTTTTCGAGATTCATAGCCATCGGCTTTTCACACAATATGTGTTTACCTGCTTTTGCTGCAGTTATTGTTACATCAGAGTGACCGTCATTCCAGACGCAGACATCCACTGCATCTACGTCAACCGAATTTAGCATTTCTTCGGTTGAAGAAAAAACATTGGATATATTATGTTTTTCTGCAAGCCTCTTCGCTCTTTCGAAGTTAATATCAACGATAGCTACAACCTCGGCATTCATGCACCTTGCGTAAGCGGGCATATGAGCGTTCTCAGCAATATTTCCGGCACCGATAAGTCCTACTTTTAGTTTTTTCATTTTGATCTCCTACACTTTAAATTTTCAAACTTAGACTATCATATTTAATAAGTGTAGTCAATAATTTTGCATGTATAAAAAGGATAATTAGCATTATTAAAAAGTCTTTTTTTGTCTTGCAAAAATCTTAAGGTTTTTGCTTGACAATGACAATACATTGTGGTAGTATAACTAAGCGGGTTATGCCGGAGTGGCGGAATTGGCAGACGCCCGGGACTTAAAATCCCGTGAGATTAACATCTCGTACCGGTTCGAGCCCGGTTTCCGGCACCAATATACAATTAAATATATCGCGGAGTAGAGCAGTTCGGTAGCTCGTCGGGCTCATAACCCGGAGGTCGTAGGTTCAAAT
>CAZFVM010000097.1:0-5288 GCA_964522305.1 uncultured Oscillospiraceae bacterium | reverse complement strand
TGCGTACTTACTAACACATCAATCAACTTTAATCGTATTAATTTATCTTGATTATTTATTATTACAATGTTATAATAACTTTATATTTATATTGGACCTATGCAGGAGGTTTATAATGAGAAGGTTTGCTACTTTGCTTTTGAGTGTAGTGTTGCTAATCGGGGTTCTTGCCGGTTGCACCAGCTTAAAGGATGACGAAAAAGGTGCTGTAATATCCATGTATCTCTCGTCCTATCCCCAGACACTGGATCCGGGATTGGTACAGCTGGACCACGATGTTACTCAATTATTGGGGCTTATATTCCAGAGCTTGACTGCCATTGACAACAAGGGCAATGTAGTCGGGGCGCTGGCATATGATTGGTACCCTTACTATGATAAAGTTTACGGCGAATACAAGATGTATTTCAAATTAAAAGAGACCGGATGGAGCGACAAACGTCCCGTTTCTGCTGATGATGTCGTTTATGCCTGGACCAGAATTTTGGACCCCGACACCGAGAGCCCATATGCAGCGATGTTATACCCGATAAAAAACGCCAAGGATGTCAAGGCAGGCACCATGACTGTTTTTGACCTGGGATTGGCAGCGGTAAACTCCGACCTTTTAGAGATAACCTTCGAAGAAGATTATGATGTAGAGCTTTTTGCCGAGACGGTCTCCAGCATTCACTTAGCTCCTTTAAGAGAAGATATAGTGGTCAGAGCTGAGAAGAACGACGAGGATTGGGCAGCCAGTGCGGCAACCATTATTTGCAACGGCCCTTATAGAATACAAGGACAGGACGAAGGCGAAAAGTTAGTATTAGAGCGCAACGCTTATTATTTGAGAGAAGAAGACGACCATCTTGACAAATATGTTCTTCCCTACAGAATAGTATGTTTGTATCAAGAGGATATGGTGGGCACCAGAGGAGACCTTGACGAAGTAAGGACCCAAATCCAATACCAGACCAAGCGCTTTGAGGAGGATAATATTTTCTACTTAAGCGGGTTTGATAAGGATTCCTATTCCAAGTACTCCAATGATATTGAGACAATGCAGACCCCCAACGCCTATGTATACTATTTCAACAATCAAAACGAGCTTTTAGCCGACCATAGAGTAAGAGCAGCCTTATCCGTAGCCATCAACCGTCAGAAGTTGGTAGATGAAGTTACCGCCACCGGCGAACAAGCGGCAACAGGTTTTGTACCGCCCTTGGTATTTGACAAGGATTCCAAGAGCTCATTCCGCAAAGTAGGCGGGGATCTTTACAACACATCGGCAGATATAGATAAGGCAAAAGGGCTTTTATCCGAGGCTAAGGTCAGGGGCGGTTCATTTACATTAACTTACCTTATACCCGAGAGCAAAAGTCTGCAGACTTCATACAGTAATCGGGTTAATTACTCCAATGTCTACGAGGATGTGGCAAAGTCCGTTAAGGCAGATTGGGAAACATTGGGGTTCACCGTAACTTTGAAGGGCTTGTACCCTGACGAGTTCAAGCAGGCACTGTATACAAGAGAGTATGATGTAATAGGGCTCAACAATATCATCAATTCCACAGACGCCTTTGCCTACCTTGCACCCTTTGCCAAGCATTACAGCGGTTCCAAGATTTCCATCGATTTTGAGGCAGACGCCTTCACTTTGCACTACACCAACTTCGATAACGACGAGTATGAAGAGTTAGTCGATTCGGTGGTGCATGTCAGCGATAGGGCAAAGAGAGCAGAGATTTTACATACCATTGAAGCTATGTTGGTAGAACAGTCTCCCGCAACGGCGCTCTTCTATTACAACCGAAGCTATGTAATGTCCGACAAGCTGAGCAAAGTCGAAGAGACCTACTTTGGATACAACACTTTTGATCGCACCAAGCTAAAGAACTACAGAGATATAAACGCTGCAGAAGACGCAGCCAGTGGAGCCGCTGATAAATAACCGGCGATACTCCGGCAATCAAATATACTTTTGCAAGCATAAGACCAACGGCAACCTTGATAGATTGCCGTTGTTTTTCGCCTTATTATATTAGTCAATATTACCTACAATATAGAATTACAAAAGATATAAACGCAAAGCTTATATAGTCACAAACATATTTAACGAATCGAGTATGGGTACTTTTGTTTTTAGCAGGAGGAACTGCTCAAAAGAGGGAAAATAACAGCATATTTACAAAAGAACAAAAACCTAATATTTATAGTGGGGGAGTTATCGTTTTAGCTCCGCTAATGCAGGCGGCAGTTTGTTTTGCTCACACATTTTCAAATTGGATTACCGGGCTAAGCATTATTATTATAGGCATCTCCCTTGTTTTTTGGATAAATATAAAAAAACATGCCTTGATTAAAAGCAAAAAGATTACAAGTTTTACAAGAGCGGTAATTATCGACGGGCTCTTTGTTGCAGCGGCACTTGTGTTTATATGGGCTTATTTGTTTGTACCGAAGCTAATTGGAAGCCCACTTGGTAACCCAGATGGGCCGGAGAATCTTTCGAGGGGCCAAATTGTTTTTGTGTTTCCTTTCGGAGCAATTATTATAGGTGCCTTTTTTCTGATTCCAACCATACTCACCAACAAAAAGATAAGAGAGTATTTTGCCAAGAACCAATGATAACAGTTCTACATTTATCAAACAAGTAATTCATATCACATTAAGAATACAAGGGGTAACCAAATGTCACAGATAAACAAGTTTATTCTAAAAAACTCCCATATAACCGTAGAAGTTCTCAACTACGGGTGCATAATACACAAGCTCATAGTTGATGGTACAGATATAGTCTGCGGATACGACAATGTTCGGGATTATTTATCCGATACAACCTATCAAGGAGCAACAATCGGCAGATATGCCAACAGAATTGCCAAAGGCAAATACACCCATCACAACAAAGAGTATGTCTTATCCCAAAACGAGAACAACACAAACCACCTTCACGGCGGGTTTGCGGGGTTTAATACCAAGTATTGGTCGCTCAAAGAATCCGACAGCGACGCAGAGCAGCAGAGTATAACCCTTTGGTATGTGAGCATGGACGGTGAAGAGGGGTACCCCGGCAACCTGACAGCAGAGGTCAAATACACTTTGCGTGACAGAATCTTTGAGATTAACTACAAGGCAATTTCTGACAAGGATACTCCCATATCACTGACCAATCACAACTATTACAACCTTGCGGGGATTACAGGCGATAATGTTTTGGGTCATAGTCTGCAGATAAACAGCGATTTTGTATCAACCGTCGATACCGACAAGATTCCCGTCGGAGTTATGAGGGTGGACAACACAATCTTTGATTTACGAGCTCCCAAGCACCTCGCCGATGTTTTCAATCAAGCAACCAAAGAAGAGGGCAACGGCATATTTGACCATAACTATTTCATTTCATCGGACAACACTATAACGAGCCTATCGGGATACATCCTCAAAGAAGCCTGCATTCTAAGCACAGACAGCAGGAAGATGACACTTTTTACCGACCTGCCCTGTGTCCAGTTTTACACCGGCAATTATTTAAGCGCCGACACCATATTCAAGAACAACACCCCCGGTAAGAAACACTTAGCCCTTTGCTTAGAAACCCAATACGAGCCCAACGGTCCCAACAACAATATCGGGATACAAAGAGCGCACGAACTCTATAACAAGACCACCCAGCTTGTGTTTGATTATAAAATAGGTTTTTATTAAGAAAAGCTTCTAATTTTTTTGCCTGTTATTCAACCTATAATCTGTTAATGAATTCTTAGATACAGAAAGATACTTGCATAATAGAACAATAACAAAACGACAACTCCCAACCGAAAGTTGTCGTTTGTTTTTAACAAAATGTAGTTTAGCTTTTAGATTAAAGGGGGAAATTTTCTTTAAAAATATGGCGCATTGTGTCGAGTGCTTCAGTAATCGAGTCCGGTGATTCTGTCGCCACAGAAGCAATATGAGCTATCGTATGGTCAAGTGCTTGAAACTTTTGTTGTGAGTAATCAGATGATTTGGGATTGAGATTCTCAACCATCTTCATATAAAAGTCCAGCAATTTTTGATTCGTCGTCTCGCGGCATCGTACAACATCAGCAAGCGCCTGTGCTTTCGCCTGATTGGCGATGTCTCCGACTCCGTCAGTGGTCTCCATTTGACGAAGCTCGCTTATTGCATTATCGAGATACGCAGTTGAAGCAGATATCTTTTCTATTTGTTCCAGCGCGTAATCGAGGGTGTATTTGCATTGGGTTTCGGTGGTAATTTCTACCATGTCTTCAATATTATTTGTTATATCGGTCATTTTATTATCCTCCAAAAATTTGTTCGGAGGCACGCTTAGGCATATTTTGTTTTCTGATACAAAGCGTGCCCTTCCTTTTTTAACAAGACCTAGCGCCCGTTTAGGGTAGGTCGCTTCATATTCTTTGCCCTGTTCATCTATAACAATAATGTTTTTTTCTATGGGTTTCATCCCCTTTGTATTAGATTTTCAAAGCTTGTGAATAACCGTTTTTTGTTATGGGTGCCATCCCCAATTCACAGAATTATTATAACTAATGTTTAAAAAAATGCAATATGTTTGGTATATGAAATTTATTTGCCCTACTCCTCTATGTTTACGGTGTACTAATAAGACGAGGCTAACAGAACAAGATATTAGAGAAAAAAGTTACGGAGCATAGATTACAATATACCAAATGAGTTTTTCACTCTTCTATCTGTCCACCAATCTTGACAAGTTTCGATAAGAGAACAAAAAGAAAAAGTCACATTACTGCGACTTTTTCTTTTTGGCGGAGAAGGAGAGATTTGAACTCTCGCGCCGGTTGCCCGACCTACACCCTTAGCAGGGGCGCCTCTTCACCACTTGAGTACTTCTCCGTAGGGTGAATATATTTTATGAGTATTTATTTTACTGACTGGCGGAGAGCTAGGGATTCGAACCCTAGACTGGAGTTACCAGTTCCGGTTTTCAAGACCGGTGCCTTCGACCGCTCGGCCAGCTCTCCCCAACTATATATGTGGGGCGTAATACCCGCAGTTGCAAAATGTAGAATATCACAAAACCCATCCCTTGTCAACACAAAAATCCCAAAAACGAATCCCGAAAAAACTAACCAAAAAACCAAAGAAGATAAAGAAAAAGAAGTCAAAGGCGAAGAAATCAAAGGCAAAACCAAAAAAAGTAAAACAGGCAACAAGCAAAGAAGTTGCTTATTATATCAGTTCGATACCCAGAGACAGATACACTGATGAACAGTGGATGCGGTTTATACGTGACCATTGGGGCGGCATAGAAATCCGCAACC
>CAZFVM010000096.1:0-5392 GCA_964522305.1 uncultured Oscillospiraceae bacterium | reverse complement strand
TTCACGAAGTGAATATCACTCGTCCGTAAGGACGAATATAATTGAAAATCCTGTCGAAAGACAGGATTTTCTGGAGCTGGTGGAGGGACTTGAACCCTCGGCCTGCTGATTACGAATCAGCTGCTCTACCTCTGAGCCACACCAGCATATTATACCAAAGTAGCAGGTAAACCCTGCTGCTTTGGCATTATAACACAACAATCAAAAGTATGTCAATTACAAAAATCTGCGCAACCTATTGCTCAACACAATTACGGCTGAGGTTCTACAAATACACCTTTTTCACGAAAAACATCCAAGAACCGCTCGTCAATTGAGTCAAATTGGTAAGGGTCAATTTCCCCGTTGTCTTTGAGAACAATAACATAGGAAGGGATATCTATCATACTTCCATATCCACTGGGCGTTTGCTCTCGATAATATAATGCTTCCACCTCATCATACGAATAAAACTCGCCTTTTATGCTCCAAAACTCTGTGTTATCATAAAACCCGGTTTTGCAAAGCTTAATATTCTGATGAGCGGTCAATGCCAGAAATACAATAGAAAGGGACATCAAAACTCCCAAAAGTGCTTTCATAAAGCGGTGTGTAGAGCGGCTGTTCACTGCGTTATCAAGGGCTATTATCTGCTCATAGTTCTTTTTGAAGAAAAATTTGTAAAATCGTTTCGATTGAAAATAAATCATAAGAATACCGCAAATAAAGGAAGGAAACATTACACTGGGAGCGTTTGAAAGGGTACCAAAAAGACAAAGAGCATCCCTACTTTCAAAAAAGTAGAACAAAAAGTAGATTGCCAAAAACAACGGTAACCACATAAGGCCAAAAAACAACATAGCCGGAACAATCATTAGGGCTTCTTTTAGGTTGTTTTTTGGAATTCCATTTTTGTATAGTTCCGTCAGATTGATATAAATCGATTCAGGAACATGAGGCCGAGGTGTTTTGGCATTGTCTATATATTCAATCAATATAGTTTCATAGGCAGTTTTGTTTTTTATTTTTTTTATTTTTTTCGACGCTGCCGTGTAATTTCCTGTCATATAAGCCTCATAGGCAGGCGAAACGGATCTTATAAGCAAAAACTTATAATAATTAGCAAGAAAACTCCTTTTATCCATTTCTATTACCGAATTAACGCCATTACTCAAACTTGATACAAGATGCGCAAACTCTTCTGCTTGCTGCTGTTCATTTGTTGCAGGCGGCTGTTCTGCTTTCCAGGTTTCATAGCCATCTTTTTTTATATCGTCAAAGAACTTTTGCAACTCTTCTGCAGTGGGAAATTCTTTTTTCAGCATTACAACAGCGGCTTCTACCTCGCGGTCAAACAACAGTTCCTTTTGCTCGGGCTCATAGGACAAACTTTGTATGTTCGGTATAATGGTCTCAACAGCAACTCCCAAACAAAAGAAACTTTCTTTCATCGAGTCGGGTGAAAGTATTAAAGGGATAGTCAAAGCGTTTTCGGGACATATCCCAAAAAAACCGTAGAGTTGCGAAAGAGGGTAAAAAATCCTTTCTGTTTCCGTCTTATACGGAGAAACATAGCAGGTCAATGCGCTGTGAGAGGTCGATACATGGGGATAATAACAAAAACGAACAATAAAGCTATTAAAATAGACATCTGAATAATGCGAGCGAACATTGTCGAAGGATTCCGTTTGTTTGACATAAGAAGTCTTATTATCAAGGAAACCGGCATTGTTTTTATAACAGAATTCCTCGGCACATTCGTTCATTTTCTCAATCATCCCATGAGTAAACTGTTCGGGGGTTTGAGTCATATTCAATCCTCGTTTCACTGATCTTAGTAAAGCACATCAATCATTGGTGAGTTGTTCCTTATTGTCTTCGGTAATATTATCGTTTATGTTATAGATTAGACAAAGGTTTGCCCAAGACCTCAAAGGGCTTGCGTCCGATCAGACTTTTATAGTTATTTACAAAGTCCCACACATTAAGGTCTCGGTCCCGAACAATGGTATCCGGGGCGACAAACCTGACTTCATACATAAGCGGGCCGGCATATCCCACCTCATCTAAGGCATCCATTACATCCACCCAATCGATCACCCCTTCGCCGGGCTGCCAATGCCGTTCGTTTTTTGTGTCAAAGTCTGATATATGGGTTGTTATTATTTTACTACCCACTTTTCGGACAAACTCTCCCACATCCTCGGTCAGCAGGTGGTTGGTATCCAGACAGACCCTCGCATGGGGGTGGCTGGTCAGGTAATTTATGTCTTCAGAGGTGTTACCCAGACAAGTTCTGGGTAGGTCCTCGATAGCGATGTAAACATCCAAATCCCGGGCGAAGTCGCACAGCTGGTCAATAGACTTTTTTGCTTGCTCCAACCGTCTTTGCCTTTCGATATCGGGTATGGGCTCGGCAGAGGGGTGCAGTACAAATATTTTTATTCCGGCGTCTGCCCCTTGTTGTATATATCCCTTATGTAAGCCCACCGACATGACCCTTATATCGTCATCAAGGGTGGATATATCGTTTGTTTCAAAGGGATAGTAGGGTAGGTGAAGGCTATAGATGATCACTCCGGTTTGTTCCGCCCACTCTTTTATTTTTGGGTAGTCTATATGGTTATATCTGTCCGGCGGGTCCAAGGATATTTCCATATACTTTATCCCCGCCTTTGCATAGGATTCAAAGAGTTCTAAGTCAAAGACTTTTCCGTTCGTCGACAACCCCAGCCTGTTTGTATCAAGCATATCCATTTTGTACCTTTCCTTTAGCTTTTTCAGCAGCACTGACTTTTTGTTTTCCAGCTTGTTTTCTATAACAGCGTCCAACAGGTATTCCAATCCCTCTCCGATATCTGCACTCTCATAGCCCTGATTTGCCAAGTCCTCTCCTTTGACCGCCAGGGTTTTCAAGCTATAACACTCCCCGGAGTCTATTACGGCCTTTATACGGTCAAGGCAGGCTTCGCCATATATCTCCTCCCGATATCTGCATATATCGAGGGTTGATTCCTCACCTTTTTTCAGGAGTTTTTTTATCTCCGTAGTATCCACAGGCAAAGGCTTGCTCTTTGCATACATAACAACTTTTTTGACGGTATTGTTATCTGCTTTCAGTCGTCGTAGTGCAGTCCTTGCCAACTCACCGGTTTCAAACATATTAGCCAATCGATACAGGTGATTATCCACCGAAGAGAAGTCTCGGTCGGGCACCGTTATTTCGGGCAAAAAGTGCAAAAACAAGGCTAAATACTCTTTTAATACCGAATAAAAATATTCACCCTTCGCCATCTCAACAAGCTCACAAAAGATTCTTTCAACCGCAACATGCTTTAATCCCGGGGCAGCTTTTGCCATTGCATCGGCGGTCTTTACCTCGATATCAAATCCCAGTACCGATGCGAACCTCAAGCCCCTCAACACCCTCAGATAATCTTCACAAAACCGCTCATTCGGGTCGCCTACGGCACGGATGACTTTGTTCTTTATATCCTCCACCCCGCCAAACAAGTCAACAACCCCGCTTTTTTCCGAGTATGCTATGGCATTGATGGTGAAGTCCCGACGCCTTAGGTCTTGTTCTATCGACCGGGTGAAGTGCACCTCGTCCGGTCGGCGTTTGTCCGAGTATACTCCTTCTGTGCGAAAAGTGGTTATTTCAAAAGCTCGGCATTTGTGCAAGACTGTTACGGTTCCGTGTTTCAATCCCGTTTCTATCACTTTGTGGTCCTCAAATACCTCGGCGACCTGACGGGGGAGAGCGTTTGTAGCGATATCAAAGTCAGAGGTTTTTCTGCCTATTATCATATCCCTGACCGAGCCGCCGACAATATAAGCGTCAAACCCCGCGCCCTCTAATCTGTCTAATATATACTTTGTAATCAAGTCTAATTCCATCATCTTTTTACACCGCTTTTTGCTTTTGGATTATACCATTTCTTATTATATCAAAGATAGGCGCTTCAAATCAACCGTTTATGATTTTTGTCGTTTTTGATTGACTATTGCCGGTATATATGATAACTTTAAGATATAATAATTTTTAAGAGGTGATTATGATTAAAGGGACCAACAGCAAAAGCTTTTATAAGATATTTACCCTGATATTATGCAGTATATTAGTTTCTGCTTTGTTTTTTGGTTGTGTCGGGACCACCCCGAGCAACAACGGGGAGGACACCGCGGATTCAAGCATCGATGACGACAAGAGCTCGGCTACCGATGTATCGACATTAGAGAGTGACGATAATTCCGAGGCAGACAGCACAAAATCCGATTCGGAGCAGAGCGAAGACTTAGAGTCAAGCGACACTACAGATACATCCCAAGAAGAGAGCGAAGATATCGAGCCACCACCTTTAGAACAGGAGGACGAACCATTGGAAGCCCATCACGCACTACTTTGTTATGTCAGAGGACCGTCAACTTTTACAAAGCAAAACCTGCTCCCGGCGGCAGCTTATTTGGTAGACGACGAGATAACAGACACCATGTATGACACGTTTTTGTTTTTGCCTGTGGGAGGGGACAATTTAGGCAAAGCTTCCATGAGGGAGTTAGAACAATATTTCGTTCGTCAGCAGTTTGCCAAGGGCAATAATATGGATGCCTTAGAAGAGGTTATAGAAGATATCAACACCGCCCTTGGCAAAAACATCAAGGTCAATGTTATCATGTCCGTTTTGTCCCCCTTCGAGAACAAGAACTTCGGGACCATAGACGGCAAGTCTATAGATCTCACCAATTATGAAGACCGCAAGATAGCGGTCAAATGGATGGTAGACGAACAGATAACCCAATTCAAGACCAGGGAGTACAAGAACCTTAGGTTAGACGGGTTTTATTGGTATGCCGAGAGCATAGACCCGGGCAACGAAGAGACAGTGGGGTTAGTCAGGTACTTTACCGATTATGTAAGCTCCCTGGGGTACACTTCCAACTGGATACCCTATCACGGAGCAAGGGGTTACAATATTGGCAAGACAGACTGCGGTTTTGACAGAGTCAACATGCAGGTCAACTTCTTCCCCGGCAACCCAAGCTTCCCCAACAACTATGCATATTCCGATTATTACGGACCTCAAACCGGACGCCAGTCCTTTAACCGTGCAGCACAGCTCATAAATGCCCACGGATTAGGGTATGAGATGGAGTTGGGCGGCAGCAACCAAAAAGCATATACCGGGTTCAAGATTTACATGTACTTCGGTATCAAAAACGGATTTATGAAGGACTATGTTGCCTATTATATGGGCAACGGAGATACGGTGTTCAATATGTATCGCAGCAAAGACGAATATATCCGTTCTACCTATGACCAGCTTCACAAGTTTATAAAGGGCACCCTAAAGGAGGAAGACTTAGTCTTTATCCCGGAGAACGCCCAGGACATTATTGCACCTAATTGGGA
>CAZFVM010000095.1:0-5446 GCA_964522305.1 uncultured Oscillospiraceae bacterium | reverse complement strand
GGTCGAAACAAATTGCAAAAGCAGTAGCAGTACCGTTATAATCATAAATGTCTTGCTTGTTACCATATGCTACGCCTAAGTCGTTTTCTTCAATAGTGACATAGTTCTTGTCGTAGGTGAACAACCGGTTGCCCGCTTTGTCGATCAGGCGAATGCTGTTTTTGAAAAAAAGGGGATTCGAAGACTCACAAACCCTAATGCCGGTGTATGCGATACCGGTATTCATCTTTTTCGCTATCTCCGAAAGCCTGTGTGATATCCCACCACCATTACCGATGTAGTCGATATAGGCAGAAAAGGATTGATCTGTGAATCTGTCGCTGTTCTCCGGGAGAACAATTAAATCAGGGGCTATGTCCGACAATCTGTTTAGGTTGTCGAGCCAATATGCTCCCATTCTATCGTTTAGCTCGGACACACTTTTGTATCCTCCGGTGTCCGGACCCTTGGAGCAAACTACAGCTATCTTTTTGCACTTTGGCATAAAAAACTCCTAAAACTTTTATCGGCTTTGAAAGGCGAAGATATATTTAGTATAGTTTTGATAATCTTGTTTTGTATTTATAGCTATTGGTATGGGTGTTTTACCTATCCGTCCCCGTACGCTTCTTTGTTCCATATAACATGATATTCATATATATCGTTGAATGCTTTTTCGGTGATAACTTCACTCGGATATTCCGTCGGGAAAACAACATGACCTTTTGTATCGATTATAAATTTAACTTCATCCGGCTTATATCCATACATAGAGCCGTCATACAAAATTTCAATATTGCCCTCCGAATCGGTCTTAATATAATAATAAAAGCTATCCGGCCAAAATCCGTCATAGTTGTTTATGGATGCCGTACAGGATTTGTCCGGCATAAACTTATAAATAGACTCAAAGCTGGGGAGCTCGCTGGCGTTTGCGCTCTTTATATAAACAGTGTTGGTAAAGCCGGCTCTTGGTTCTTTATTATCTGAAGTCTCCCCTACCGGCTCTTTGCTGTCGTGGTCGTCGGATATAGAGACGCCCGGGTCAAAGCTGTTCTCCGAATCTGTCGACGGGGTTGACGTGTCTGCCCGGTCCTCGGAGACCCTCGAAGGGTCGCTGTCATCCGGAGACACATTCCAACCGTCACAAGAGATTAAAATAAGCATCAATATTAAAATAAAAGGTGTAAAAAACAGTAGTGATCTGCGCATAATTAATCTCCTTTGAGCGAATTTTACTCTTTTTATTAATTATATCAAACCTTAAAATTCTTTTCAAGTTGCAATATATAGATTTACATGTGAAAAAGCTGTTTTGAATTGTGCAGATTTTTGGCAGCACTTTCTTTGGAGTTCAAGAGATATAATTCTGTAAAACCATAAGGGGCGACTAATAAAAAAGAACACGCTATAAACCGACTAAATAAGTCTGTTTTTGCGTGTTCTTTGCACAATAATCTCCCTTTGTTAAGCTTTATAAAACAGATGGTTTTTTGACTTTGCCTATAACCTAAAACTCGTCTCCGACCCGAATGTTTTGCTCCCAGTATTGATGAAAGTCATTGATAGCGTCATACTCTTCTTTTGTAATAAAAGAGGCGGGGGAATCAAGATGACCCATAACAGTTCCGTCCTTATAAACAATAAATAGTGGAGTCTTGTCGGCGCTTCCTAAGTCGCTGTTATAATATATCTTTTAAGAAACTTCGGGGTCGGTGTCGTCGGAGTCGATTATAAAATACTGATCCTCTCCGCTACCAAAGCCTTCGTAATAGTTTATTGAATATATCATTGAGTGATCCGGAAAAAAAGCTATATATCGATTCGTAATTTGGCTCATCCGATGCGTCTGCACACTTAATATAAGTCGGCTAGTCAAAGGAATATACCTCAAATATATCCTCGCTGTCATCACTGTCCGGAGTGACATGGTCGACGGAATCTTCTAAGACCTCGGAGTCTTCTGTTTGTGAGCCAATATCAGTGGTTGATATGTCTGATACACCTGTGCTGTCGGTGTCCTGTACCGTGCTCAAATTACATGAAGCGAGCACAAAAGAAAAAGCCAAAAAGAAAACAACAAAACCTTTTTCATTACCTTTACTCCATTCGTTTTTTATTTTTCCCGGTCTTTAGTATGTGCTTGCCTGCATAGTGTATCACGCCAAAGTAAAACCGGCAACTAAAACAGTCGCCGGTCTTGGTATTATTATTTGGTAATCTTGTATGCTTAGTACATTCCGCCGCCCATGCCGCCGCCCATTGCAGCTGCGTTTGCCATGGGGTCGTCTTCTTTAATATCACCGATAAGTGCTTCTGTGGTGAGTATCATGGAAGCAATACTTGCAGCGTTCTGGAGTGCGCACCGGGTAACCTTTGTGGGGTCAACGATTCCGCTGGCAATCATGTCTACGAACTTCTCGTCGTAAGCGTCAAAACCTATGCCTGCTTTTTCTTTCTTAACTCTGTCGACAACAACAGAGCCTTCAAAGCCTGCGTTCTCTGCGATTTGCCTTACCGGCTCTTCGAGGGCGCGAAGAACAATTTGTACTCCGGTCTTCTCTTCACCGCTTACTTGCTTTAAGAGTTTGTTGAGTACAGGGATTGCATCCACCAAAGCGACTCCGCCTCCGGGGATAATTCCTTCTTCCACAGCTGCTCTGGTTGCGTTGAGGGCGTCCTCTACCCTAAGTTTCTTTTCTTTCATCTCGGTCTCGGTAGCGGCACCAACTTTGATAACCGCAACACCACCGGACAACTTGGCGAGACGCTCTTGTAATTTCTCTTTGTCAAACTCGCTGGTAGATACTTCTATCGCTGCTTTGATCTGATTAATTCTGGCAACGATATCTGACTTTTCACCTGCTCCGTCTACAATGATTGTGTTCTCTTTGTTAACCTTGACCTGCTTTGCAGAACCCAGCATATCGAGGGTAACATCCTTTAGCTCAAAACCAAGCTCGGAGGAAATGACCTCACCGCCTGTCAGGACAGCTATGTCCTTGAGCATATCTTTTCTTCTGTCGCCAAACCCGGGGGCTTTAACTGCAACGCAGGTAAACGTGCCTCTTAACTTGTTTACTATAATTGTGGAAAGAGCTTCGCCCTCTAAGTCTTCGGCAACGATAACAAGCTTCTTGCCGGCTTGAACTATCATCTCAAGCAGGGGTAAAATCTCTTGAACATTGGAAATCTTCTTATCGGTGATAAGGATTGCCGGGTCATCGATAACCGCTTCCATCTTATCGGTATCTGTGACCATATAAGGGGTTATATAGCCTCTGTCGAACTGCATGCCTTCTACAACTTCGCAGTAGGTCTCTGCGGTCTTGGAATCCTCAACGGTGATAACTCCGTCGGCGGTCACCTGCTCCATGGCGTCGGCAATCAAATTGCCTATCTCAACATCGCCGGCAGAAATTGTGCCGACTCTGGAAATGTCGTCTTTGCCGTTAACTGCCTTGGAAGTGGCGGCAAGGGCTTCTACAACCGCATCAACTGCCTTGGCAATACCCTTCTTGATAACCATAGGGTTTGCACCTGCAACTACATTCTTCATCCCTTCGCGAATAAATGCTTGAGCGAAAAGTGTTGCGGTAGTGGTACCGTCACCGGCAAGCTCGTTGGTCTTGGTGGCGACTTCTTTGACCAATGCGGCTCCCATATTCTCGAATGTGTCTTCTAATTCTATTTCTTTTGCGATGGTGACTCCGTCGTTGGTAATCAACGGAGAGCCAAATTTCTTGTCTAATACAACATTTCTGCCCTTGGGGCCTAATGTAATCTTTACGGTATTTGTAAGGGTGTCTACCCCTCTCAGTAGCGCTTCTCTTGCTTCTACGCCATGTTTAATTTCTTTTGCCATATCAATCATCCTCCTTATTGATGTAAGTGTTACTCGGCGACAACTGCCAGGATATCGCTCTGTTTGACTATTATATATTCTGTACCGTCAATCTTAATCTCTGTCCCGGAATATTTGCTTGTGATAACCTTATCGCCTTTTTTAACAGTCATTACAACTTCTTTTCCGTCCACAACACCGCCGGGCCCTACTTCAATAACTTCTGCAACTTGGGGCTTTTCCTTTGCAGAACCGGTCAGAATAATGCCTCCTTTAGTTGTTTCTTCGGCTTCTGTCATCTTAAGAACAACCCTGTCAGCCAATGGAATCAATTTCATGTCAAAATCCTCCTTATGATAATTTGTATTTAATTTAATTTTTCTCACAATTATGTATTTTACTAAAAAATGGTTAAAAAATCAAGGCTCATCGTTTAATTTTTTTGTGTTTTGAAGTATTGATGCAACCCACATTTTATCCTGCCGTTGTACATGGGTTTTACTTTATCGCTTCTTCTGCCAAAGAAATGAGAAAACTGTGGATCCGAGCTGAGTATATACATTTGCCAAGCAGGGACGGTATCGGCAAAGACTTTGCCCATCTGTCCCAACAGCTCTCTGGCTTGTGTAATATCCCCCATTCGCTCCCCGTAGGGCGGGTTGGTGATAATCGTACCTCTGGAAACCTCTGTCGGCGAAGAAAACTCGTTGACATCGGCAACTTCAAACTTAATATAAGAGTCTACCCCTGCCCTCTTTGCGTTCTCTATTGCCAAATCTATTGATTTCGGGTCGATATCGAAGGCATAAATAGGGGTTTGCGGACTTGTAATTGCCTGTCTCGCTTCTTCTCGAGCCGCCTCCCATATCTTTGCAGCTACAAAGGGGTAATCCTCGGCAGCAAAAGAGCGATGCAGCCCCGGTGCTGTGTTGGACACATATAAAGCCGCTTCGATAGCAATGGTGCCGGAGCCACAAAGCGGATCTACTATGGCAACATTCTCTCGAGGTCTCGATAGCTTAACCATGGATGCCGCCAAAGTCTCTCTAAGTGGTGCTATATTGCCATGGGGACGATAACCTCTTTTGTGTAAGCTGTCCCCGGTGGTGTCGATCATAAGATAGGCTTGGTCATTGAAAATAAAGAACTCTATCCTATATAAAATCTGTGACTCCGGAAATTGCTTTAGACCATACTTATCACTTAAACGGTCAACTACCGCTTTTTTTATTATCTTTTGACAATCGGGAATGGAATAAAGCTTTGACCTTATGGAATGACCCTTAACCGGAAAAGCGTCGTGCTTTCCGATATACTTTTCCCAAGGCAGATTCTTAACCCCTTGGTACAAATCTTCAAAGGATAGCGCCCTAAAAGACCCGAGCTTTATAAATACCCGCTCGGCGTACCGAAAGTTAATATTGCTCCTTGCTATACACTCGGCTGTTTTTGCATCGGGCGCCGAATAGGTAACTCTCCCGTCGATGGTGTCAACCCTCTCATAGCCCAAGGACTCTATGTCTTCGGCTAATAGACGCTCTAATCCAAATAAACAAGTTGCTACAAATTTCATTGATATATTTTCCTCTTTGTTGTTTTGTCACACCGTAAATCTGTGCAGTA
>CAZFVM010000094.1:0-5470 GCA_964522305.1 uncultured Oscillospiraceae bacterium | reverse complement strand
GTTTTTCCGCTATTGGGATTCCCCACCAAAGCAATCGTGTTGTTGTTTATATTCTTTTTCATATATATTTACTCCGAAAGACTAAGATACATCCAGCTCAACCTTGCTCGCCAGACCTCTGCCCAGGGCGATTTTGCCCCCCTTGAGGCTGACTATGACGGGTCCGACATCGTTCTTTACTACCTTTACCAAAGCGCCGGTGCAAAACCCCATCTCATAAAGGCGCCGGGTTGCCCCGTCCCCTGCGGAGATGTGCAGTATTTTGCCGGAATTGCCGGGCATGATTTCTGAAAGATGCTTGCTCATAATTGTTTATCCTCATCAACGATTTGCCGCCTGACACAAAAAAACATATCTTTTGTCTTGCTTTTTTAATCGTTGTCTTTTATAATATGGGTTAGTTTAACCTAACTCTTTTATTTTGTCAAGCGGTAAATAATGTTTTTTTTGTAAAACCGCTTTAAGGAGGTGGCAACAGTGAATTCGGTAGGAGAAACGGTAGAAAATTATCTCGAGACCATACTCATTCTAACCAAGGACAAAGACTCGGTGAGGGCGGTGGAGATCGCCAACGAGATGGGATACTCAAAGCCCACCCTGAGCGTTATGCTAAAGCAGCTCAAAGAAAGCGGTTTTGTCGACTTGGACGAAGGGGGCGGGGTTTTTCTCACCCCTCAGGGGAGAAGTATCGCCGAGCGGACCTACGAGCGGCATAATACTTTGGCGCAGATGCTGATGGACTTGGGGGTGACCCGAGAGACCGCTTTTGAAGACGCTTGCAAAATCGAGCATTTTTTGAGCAAAGAGAGTTTTGATGCATTAAAAAACCATTACCTGCACTATAGAGAGGACAACGAGAGAAAATGAAAACCTACCTGTACGAGACCCATTCCCATACCGCCGAGAGCAGTGGATGCGCCGGTGCCACCGCTGTACAAATGGTGGATTTTTATAAAAAAATGGGGTATGATGGTTTGTTTGTTACCGACCACTTGATTAGCAGAGCGGGGGAATTCTTGTCCCCCGAAGATTGGCGCGCAAAGATTGAGAAGCAAATAGCCGGATACCGCAAGGCGAAGGAGTACGGAGACAGCATAGGTTTTGACGTGTTTTATGGCTGGGAATATACCATATCTCCCCACAACGGGACCGATCTTTTGACCTATGGGCTGGACCCGGAGTGGCTGATGGAGCACCATGAGATTAGCGGGCTGGATATAAACGAGTATTGCGACTACATCCACGAGGCAGGGGGGCTGATATCCCATGCTCACCCCTTCCGTCAAGCCCGTTATATACAGTTTATACGGCTGTTGCCGGCAAAGGTGGACGCAGTGGAGGTGTACAACGCCAACAGGACCGAGTTCGAAAACGAACAAGCGCTGTTGTTTGCCCAAAACTATGGGCTGTTGCAGACCTCGGGGTCGGATAACCATCATGCCGACCACCAAGAGTTCCTTGGCGGGATGAGGTTTGACTCCCCTATCGTAAGCGCTCGGGACTTTGTCGACCGGCTCCGAGAGCCTCAAGGGATAGAGCTCGCTGCCTTCCGCCGGGCGTCGGTTTGAGGGTTGGTTTTGATAAAATCTTCGTTACAAAAAGCTATCCGGGAGCGGTATCACTACCGCAATCCCGGAAAGACTCTAAAACTCATAATGGGTCCACAGACTTATTATCTTGACTGTCTTGTTTTGTTCGTTTACCGCATATACTAACCTGTGTTGAAGATTTATCCTGCGGGAATATGCTCCTTGCAAATCTCCTTGCAATCTCTCGTACCTCGGCGGGGTCAAAAAAGGGTTTTGCTTTAATAAATCTATCAAAGCCTTCGCCTTTTTGTCAAGTTTTGCTGATTTTAGCTTGGGGATATCACTTGCTGCTTTTTTGGTATAATAAATGGTATACATTACCAGCTAACCTCTTCCTCGGTCAGGCATTCATCAACCGGAGTATTAAGTCCTTCGATTATAGCTTCTTTCATGCCCGGGGCAGAGCTTAGATATAGTGTCTCCATAAGCCCGTTGTAATCGTCCTCGCTGAGAACAACGGCGTTGCCGTCTTTGGTGCTAATGTTAACCGGCTCGTTGTATTTGATTGTTTGCTCAAGTAAGCCGAATATATTCTTCCTGAAGTTGGTAATATTAATATTTAGCATTGTTTCCACCTCCTGCGTGTACATTATAGTGTACGCCTCGCGGGTTGTCAATAGATTTTTAGTTTTTTTGCAGAATAAATCATTTTATTATAAGAGGTGCTGATTTGAATAACTCAAAGGCTTATGAGGTCTCGGTGGTAAGGAACAACCGCAAGAACCTTACAATACATGTAAACAACAAGCTGCAAGTGGTGGTGCGGGTCCCCATAAAGACAAAGGACCGAGAGATAAAGGCGTTGCTGGAGCGTTATGACGGGTGGATAAAAGAGAGCCTTATCAAAATGAAAGCACAGATCGACTCTATGCAAGGTCTGACCAAGCTAAGCCCGGCAGAGATAATAAAGCTAAAGAAAGAACTGATGCCGATGATAAAAAGCCGGGTTGAGCATTTTGCCGAGGTTATTGGGGTACAGCCGGGAAAAATTACCATCGGTGCTCAAAAGACCTTGTATGGCAGTTGCTCCCCCGTGGGCAACTTGAGCTTTAATTGTGCCCTTGCCATGATGCCGCCGGAGGTGGTGGATTATGTGGTTATCCACGAGCTGTGCCATTTGCTCGAGCGTAACCACTCAAAGGTGTTTTGGGACATTGTCGAGGGGTATTGCCCGGAATACAAAACCCACAAAAAATGGCTAAAGCAAAACGGGGGCAAAATCCTTTATAGGTTAATCCCGTAGAGATAAATAATGATTAATAGGAGTGTGTGTTATGTTGACTTTTGTTTGTTATAGTCGTTGTTCCACCTGCCGTCGGGCAAAGGACTGGCTGGCCGAGCGGGGGCATGGGTACGAAGAGCGGGATATCAAGGAGCAAAACCCGAGCTATGAAGAGCTAAAGAGCTATTATGATAAGAGCGGGCTGCCGTTAAAGAGGTTCTTTAACACCAGCGGAGTGCTGTATAGAGAGCACAACCTCAAGGACAGACTGGCGGAGATGTCCGAGGAAGAGCAGCTGCGACTGCTTGCCACCGACGGAATGCTGGTCAAGCGCCCGATATTGGTGGGGGAAGACTTTGTGCTGGTGGGTTTTAGACTCGATGAGTGGGAAGCGAAGTTATAAATACCATAGCTGCTATAGTCCCAAGGTCTTGCCAAGATATAAAAATAAAGCCCAAAAAGAGAAGCTGTAACAAAGCAGCTCAGAAAAGAATACACAAAACGTCCTTGAAAACGGGATATAAAATCAGTTTTCAAGGGCATTTGTTTTGTCAACAGAGATTTGCGTTTGCTATAGTCATTAGAGCAGTTAGGCTACATGGTTATAAACCCATAGGCATTATTGACAAATACAAGCTTGCAAAAATAGTGAAAACGCTGAATTTTGTGAACTTTTATAAATTCATGTCCCCAAACACCCTTTTCAAACGTTTATATTAGTGAAGGCGCATAAAAAGCTTGTCTTTTTAAGATATAATGATGTATAATATACCTACGATAACAGCGGCAACATATTGTCCAAAAAGACATATAATTATACCACCGCGGCGACGATTTCCACCACCCTGCTTGATACCGTAAATTACACCTACGGCAGTGCACAGTGGCAGGATAAGCTGACGGGGATAGACAACACAACCATATCCTATGATGCAATAGGCAACCCGTTGAATTGGAACGGCATAATCTCATTGTCTTGGGACGGTCAAAAGCTTGAGGAGTTAACGGTATATGACCAATATAACGATCCGGTTAATTATAGCTACACCTATAATGAAATCGGAATAAGAACATCCAAGCTTCATACTGTCCCGATGTGCCCGCCTGAGGGGTACAGCGTAGATTATGTACTTGACGGTACAAAGATATTGACCGAAATAAACAGAAATTACTACGGCAATATCGTTTATACTTTGGATTATTACTACGATGAAAACGACAGCCCTATAGGTTTTTCGTATAACGGTACTCAATATTTCTACAAGAAGAATCACCTCGGCGATGTAACAGCCATTTACAACGGCGCGGGCAGTAAGGTCGTTGTATACGAGTACGATGCCTGGGGCAATATAATAAGCATGACCGGTTCCTTGGCAAGTGGCTGGCAGGCAAAATACCGGTTAAAAGTTTCGTTAATATGATTGCTGGAGCAACGAGTTCTGTGACAATAAATAAGATATTAAATGTTTTAATACCAAACATTGATATTGCACTGTCAATAGGGGGTGCTATATCAGGAATTTTAGACTATATATTTGATAAAAAGTTAAACAACTCTATCTAGGTGTTTTAAGTATGAAAATTGTTATTGAAGGTGTCGTACCAGAGGGACAGTGTGTTTATGTCTCGTGTTGTGAGCAAACTCAAGTTATCGACTCGATTGATAAACAAGCAACATTTTCTATATCGGTGCCAGGTGATGTTACTGTTATTATTAAAGAAATCCCATCAAAAAACAATCATTCTTTTGCGCAAATGCTGATATTTTGGTTGACCGCTCTTATTCAAGGCGCATTCAATATATTATTAATGAATGTCGATAGCGAGTGGTATAAGCACACGAAAGCATATTGCTTAAAAGCAATGGTTACGCTAGATGTAAAAGAAGATACACACTTGCGATTTAGGTTGTCTCAAACGACATATGTTGGATGCGGTCTCATTTGGAAGCCCCCCAATTTTTCATTAGAACCAAATGTTCATGCAAATATTTCTTTTTATGAAAACTTTCAGGGCATTTCGAATGCGTATTTTACGTATGTCAAAAGAATCGTTTCAGTTTCGATGGTAGTTATGTCGATCTTCGTCATGCTTTTATTCGTTTCTTTTCTTCAGAATTTAGTTGCGTTAATTGTAATGACTGGTCTGATTATTGGCGAACTCGTTTTAGTGACTTGGTTAATCCAAAAAGAATATCGGAGGTATAAAAAACTTTTCGTTTCTTTTCAAGCGAATCAAGATGTACAAAAAAAATAAAACAAAAGAATCCCCGCCATCGATTTATGCGGCGGCGGGGAGGCTCCCCCTTCAACCGGCTACCCCTTTTTTCAGCCAAGTTTGTCCCACTATCTAACAAGCACTGTATTTTGACAGCATAGCTTGCAAAATACCCGCTTGCTTAGTAACACGTCTCAGCAAGCAGTGTATTTGTGGAGTCACCACAAATACACTTAAAGGGAATGCAACAATACAAAAAGCACTGCAAAAGGCACTCGAAGCAATAGCGAAAGGTAGGCTTTAAGATGAACGAAAAAATCTGTTATAAAAAACTGGATGAGGATGACATTTTAGAAATTCTAATTGAACATTTTCAAGACGATGAGCTTTCAGATTATATATCAGCTCAATGGCAGATTCAAATGAAGAGGTAGAGTAAAAA